>JBBRXP010000026.1:0-44038 GCA_038238555.1 Chthoniobacterales bacterium
CGGCCTGGCGGAGGAAACCGCGACGAGTCGCGGGAGTGGAATAATAGTCGGTGTTCATACGATGGGGCTTATTTCTGGGCTGCGAATTCGGCGGAGGTGAGGATTAAGTGAATGACCCCCCGCACCCGGTCGCGCATTTGTGGGTTCGTCGGCGTAGGGTTGGTCAGCGGGAAGTTCGCGTTATTGCCGACAAAGTTCTGGATCGTCGTTTTTGTGGAACCATTCAGAGGAACGCCCACGAGGAGATTTGCAAGTTCGTCGATTAAGGCAGGGATCCCTCCGTTGGCTGTCTTTGCAATCGTCATATAGGGCTTGATATCCATCACCACACTGCCTCCCCCGTTGTTGAAGCTGGATAGGCCGTTCGCATTGCCGTTCCCTCCACTTCCTGATACGAACATGTTGGTGATGCTATTGGTCAAGTTCACGATGTTTGTATCCGTCGTGAGTTGAAACTCCGGTGAGTCGGTGCCGGTATTGGCCAAGGTTCCGGGGAATTTGTAGTCAGGGAAGAAGAAGTTGAATACAGTCGGTGCGTTCAGTGGTGTTTGCGACAAGGAGTTATCGGTCGAGCCGAGAACAAATGTGCTTTGATTGACCTTCACTGTCCCCGAACGCCCAAGCGGTGCAGAGAGCAATGGCCAGAGGGTGACACCATTCGCCGATCGATTGTTCGGAGCCGGATACGTCCCCGTCGGGTAAACAGGTGGGAAGGTCACGGTGATGTGATCCTCATCTGTGACGACGCTCACCACATATTCGGCATCCTGGGGGTCGTTGGTGCTTACCACTGGCGCATCCACCCACACGTGATTACCCACGAGCAAGCTATGGTTGACGAATGTGGGAAACTTTAGCGTGGTAACCCCTGAGGTGGTGGTGACGCTATAACCCGCGGTGACTTTTGGAATCAGCACATTGCCCGCGCGAGCGGTAGCCGGGGTATCGGCAGTAGTTACAGTGAACGATGTCCCGTTGGTCAGGACGTCATAGATTCCGTCCACCGGAATCGCCGCGCCGCCAGCGGCTGTCTGTGTGAGGAAGCCCAGGTAAACCCGGCTCTTGGTCGTCCTAGCCACCGCCCCGTTGGCAGTCGTGGTGGAGTCGGTGCAGTTAACGGGGATCGTAAACGTCGTTCCGTCCACCACCGTCGCTACAAACGTGGAGTTTATCGAAGGACTAAACACGCCTCCCGAGACGCCACTAATCACCACTAGAAGTCCGTTAGTAAGATTGTGCGCTGCGCTCGTCGTGACAGTGCAAGGGTTGCCGACTGCGAAGCTGGAGATTGCGACGGTGGTACCCCCGATGGTCACGTCCGTCGGAGGGCCCGCGGTGCTCACTGTCATCGTGTTACTTCCCGCTGGCTGGCTGTAAGCAACGTTGACCATCCCCGTTGCACTTACGGCGAGGGTATTTGCGCCGACAATTGCGGCGCTTGCAACGGAAGTCGGGGCTATGGTGCAGCGGATGGCGCCAACCGAATCAGCGACGGTGAAGGAGGTCGGATCGATAACGGTGACTGTGAAGGAAGCATTGATGGATGTGCCGTTCGTGCCATTGGAGTAACTCCCACCGCTCACCCCGCTGATGGTAATGCCGTTGCCGTTGCTCAGTCCGTGAGGAAGGGCAGTCGTGATCACGCAAGGGTTGGCAACGGTGATGCTGGAGATTCCCAGGGTGGAAACGATCGAGTAAGTGGTGCTAGTTGGATTGTTGAACGGATCAGGGCCCGGAACTTGATTGTGGAAGTCGAGGCTCACGGCAAAGCCCGTGCTGAAATCATTGGGAGTCGAAGTGACGAGCTGAAGCCTGTTGGAGTTAATACCGGTAAGCTGGGTGTAGGTGCCGGCATAGCTGCTCGCGGGGAATGCGCGCGCGGGGCCGGTGAGACGCATGACCGGCTCGCGCTGCTTGCCGAAGGTGGCCGAGGCGAGCGCGGCCGTGGTGCTCCTTGCTTCGCCATCAAGCAGAATTTGCCGGAACACCGCGGATAAGTCGCCTCGCACCCCTGAGCCGTTGTCCTTGAATTTCTGTACGACCCGATAGAGATAACCGGGAGTAGGATCGCTGGTGACGAGCCGTTGAATGAGCTGGCGGCATATATAAGGAGCAACGTTGGAGTCGTTCACGATATTATCGATGGCCGTTTCCAGTTCCTTGAGCCCGTATTGGTCGTAGGGATGGGGCACGGTGCTTCCGGCATTGTCGGACTGCGATCCCGCGATGGCGGCGATGCCGCCCGTCCCGAACGCAGCGGCCTTCACGGTCGGGCCGGTTACTGTCCCGCCGGAGCCGGCGGCCCCGGTGCAAGCAACTGGAACCGTGAAGGCGGTGGCGGAAGTAACTGTAACTTGGAACGACGTGTTGATTGCGCTGAGACCGCCCGTGAATGTGCCGGTCGCAACGCCAGCCATCGTCACCGTATCTCCGGTTGTTAATCCGTGAACCGTCGAAGTGTTGACGGTGCATGGATTGCCGGTCCCGATGCTGCCGATGGTCACGCGCGGGGTCCGGCCTGTGGCCGCGGGGCTCACCACGTTGTCCAGAAGGAGCTTCGCATTGAGATCATGCTGGGTAGGCACCAGGAGCATGGGGTCCAGATAATTAGCCGCTGGGCCGAAACTTGTGGGAAGACGCCCGCTGGCTTGAAGGTTCTGCGCGTAATTCCATCCCGTGAGCAAGGCCGACATGCCGAGGATCGTAGATTGGCTATAAGTCGGCACGAGATTGCCGTTGGAATCGAGCACGAGCTTGCCGTCATCCCACGCATGGTTGAGGCCCACCGAGAAGAGCTGCATGATTTCGCGGGCATAGTTCTCGTTTGGATGACGTCCGATGGTGTCATCGCCCTTTTGATTCGCCCGCATGTCGAGATACAAACCCATCGCCGGTGTGAGGGTGACACTTTTTAGGACTCCACGGAAGTTACCGCTGTCAGCGAGGCCCGATGTGGGCAGACAGTAATCCACAAGAGTATCGTAATAGTCTGCAAGTGCGCGGCCGTTCCTTTGCAGAGGTCCGTTGGTATCGTTGCCGTAGGAGACCACCAGGATCTCACTAAGAGCGAATGCCAGCCGCTGGCGCAGTTGGTCGGGCGCTGTAATCGAGTACTTCCACCATGTGTTAGTGAACAATGCAGAAGGGTAGAGGTTGTTATAGTCTGCGGTGATTCCGGCAACCACATCATTGGAAGTATGAGTCGGTGTCTTGGTAAGTTGATCCGTGATCCATGCAGCAAATCCATTCGCCTTGACGTAGGCCACATCCGAAGGGCTGGCTCCGAAGCTCGCCTGATTCAGGAAGCGGGCTGCAGGCGCATCATTGGATGCCACATCGGTGGCGGCCGGTTCCACGTAAAGCGCGGGATTCGGAGCGGTTTGCGAGCCATCGACCAGCGTGAGATTCCCGCGGATTTCCCCGTTCGGGTAAGTGACCGAATGAATGTTGAGGTAAAGCTTGCCTCGCTGGATTCCATCCAGGATCGAAGCGGCCGAGGGAAAAGTACCCACGGCGCCAAAATTCCATATGTAACCACCATCAGCGGTCCGAAGCTCCGGGTGGAACGTGTCCACGTCGTCGATGTCGTAAATGATCTCGCCTTGCGGATGGGTGTCGAAGGCATCGACGTGAAGATGATAGGCCGTCTTGGGCGAAGTTAGATTGCCGTAACTGAAGTGAAGGACAGCCGACGTGCCAGAGGCATCTACACGCAGGTTTGCCGAGCCGCTAGCCTTCGTGCTCGAGGCTCCCTGAGGTCCGAGATTAGCGGCATAGAGCGAGCCACCCGCCGGAGTGACCGCCGGATAGTCATAAGGCTGGAAGACATAACTGGGGACTGTCCCGCTGAGAGGGTAGCCTTGCAGCGGTCCGCCTCCATTGGGAATGATGGGAGGCAGACCATTTGCGTTGGGAGCACCGGCGACAGAAGGGACCGTGCCCACATCGTCCTGACACCATCCCACGGCGACATAGTCGTCCGCATCGGCTCCGGTGTTATGGAGCACTTCAAAGTAGTATTTCTGCCCGGCCACCAATGCGAGCCACTGCGACTTCTGTGCGGCGCTCCAGATCTTCTTGCCCGTGCTCGCGCTCACCGAAGCTCGCCGGACTTTGTTCACATATTCGGAGTCATTGGAAATCCACAGTTCCGCCGCGTTGTTTGCCGCGATCCAAAAGTAGTAGTTACCCGTCTTGGGCGGCACCAAGTATCCCCGTAAGCGCTCTCCGGTGTTAGTTCCATAGTCCGTGTCGTCGTCGATGGCCGGGATGCTATCATGCGCAGGGGTGCCGGGCGGGATCACGATATCGGACACCTTGTTGCCCCCGGCAGTGAGGATTTCGCGAGTGACACTGCCCACCGGGTAAATGGTGATGTTTACTATCGAGCTTCCCGTCACTCCCGATGCGGCGCTGTTTTGAGCATTGATCGCGACGTTATAATAACCCGCCGCCGTCGGCGCGCCGTCGATCGTCCCGGTGCTCGCATTCAGAGTCAAGCCTGGCGGAAGCGGACCGCTATTGGCAGCCAGTGAGTAAGCGATGGGGCCGCTGATGTTCGGAGAAGTAACGCTGAAGTTAAACGGCGTGCCCACGTATCCAACCGCCGTCAGCGGCGAAGTGACCGCAGTCAGCTTGTTTGCCAGAGTCGGCGCGGTGAAGAGCCGGCTCTGCGGGACGATCTGCTTGATTTGGCTGGCGCTAAACCAGTAGAGGTGAGCCTCGGCGGTAGGGCTGAGAACGTTGTTCCAATACTCGATGACGATATCGTAAAGAACGCCGGCTTTGAGTTCGATGGTGTTGACGTAATCGGTGACGTTTTGAGTGAACCATCGGTCGATGATGAGGACGCCATTGATCCAAACCTTCGCGCTATCGTCGCTGCGGAAGTCGATGGAGTAAGTCTCGGAATACTGCGGAAGGATCTGCCCGGTCCACCGGACCGAGAAAGCACTGTTGGTGGAAGCGGGCGACATTCCGGCAGGCCCCGCGGTCGAGCCCCAGCCGTTGACGCCCGTGGCAAAGTCGATCACCGGATCGGTGCGCGTCATCTCCGCGCCGCCGGCAAAGATGCCCGTCTGCGTGGGGGAGTAAGTGGACGACGAGGTGTTTTGGTATTGTCCGGTCAACCCTGTGCCCGTGGCATTACCCGCCGGATTGATCACCACACTGCCACTGATGGAAGAACCCAAGGAATACCCACCGCCCGCCATCGCTCTCACGATCGCCGTGACATTCGTCTTAAGGCTGGCATTCGCTCTTGGATTCACATTGAGCACGACTGAACTTTGCCCCGGACTGAAAGTCACCGAAGCCGGCAACGCATCGTAGTCGATCCCCTCAGCAGCGGTGCCCGACTTCTCCAGCGCAACGGTGATGGTATTGAAAGTCAACGGTCCCGAGCGGTTGATGGAAATCGCGCCAGTTTCCACTGGTGGGGTTGCCGCATTTGGGGGCTGCGTCGCCGAGTACTTGATCGCACTGACAGTCACCACGCCCGAAGTGGCCACCGCGGAAGTAAGCGCCGTGAGATCGTTTCCCCCGGGCACCCCGCTTGTGTTGGCATTGTTTGGGTTATAGCCGGCGATTTTTTCGGCCCAATCCCCCACCCCGTCACTGTCAGAGTCGAGGTCCAAAACAATCACACGATAGAATGTCCCGGCGACTTTCGGAATGGTCAGAGTTTTCGGATTTCCATCCCCGGTCACATTGAGGGCCGGAACCACCGCCGCCCAACCCGCACTATTCGCGAGGTTGGTATTACTCTGAGCCACATAAGACTTACCATCCATCGTCGGAAAGCTGAGCAGCACCGAAGTGGCATTGGTTGTCGCGGTGGTAAGCTTGATAACCGAACTTGCCGAGAAAGGATTGGTACCCGCGGAAATCTCCGCCCCATTCTTTACTCCGTCGCCATCGTCATCCGCGGCTTTCCACGCGGCACTGGCCAATTGGGCATCGGTGACGCTGTATTTTAGCTTCCAAATTTGCTCGTTGATTGTCTGATCCACCGCTCGCAGCGGAGAGCCGAGTGCGAGCAAGGCGAGGAGGACTGCGCCGGCGCGTGGGATGTTGGTGGAATTGTCAGGACGGGATGTGTTCATGGGCTCTTGGGGTTACTTCGATTTAAGCTGATCTTGGCGGGGTTCCGAAACCCTGGCTCGTCGGGATTCGTTGCGCAGATGAATGAGGGATGGATAATTTTTCTTCCTCGCGGAGATATGGATCGCGTTTGGAACAACTTTTCAACGCAAGAAAGGGGGGGTGGACATCGCGCAAGCGACGCATGAAGGGGTGAAATGACGGAATTCACGGACGAGGGCTGCGCCAGAGATTCTGAGCGCCTGCTAGGGGGCGGCGAGGCGGAGATTAGAAGATTCGATCAAGCGCGCAAGAAAAATTTTTCCTCTCACAAAAATTCGCGCCGTCCTGCCGCGCCAGCGCTCTGCAAAGTGCAAAGCACAGAAGGAAACGACGGACGTTCAACACGCGCGCTTCCGGCGTTCAATACTTTGAGCGTCGGAGTCTGGGGGTTGAGAATCAGGCCGGTGTCTTGGCTCCGCTGACCACGAGCTTGCGGCCCATGAATTCTTTGTCGTGCAGTTCGAGCACTGCGCGTCGCGCCTCCTCGACGGTCGTCATGGTCACAAAGCCGAAGCCCTTCGACCTCTCGGAGTCTTTGTGGCTTACCACTTCGGAGTTGGTGACTTTGCCGACGCCGCTGAATAGCTCGGAGAGATCACTCTCCAAAGCGGCGTAACTTAAGTTGCCGACATATAACTTCGGCGAGGTTACTTCCACGGCCTCGGGCTTGCGAGCCGCGCGCGGAGTATAGGCGGGAACCGCGCGTGCCGGGCGATTGGATTCAGACTTCGCCCTTGCGCCGTTGGAAGACTTCGGCGCCGGACTAAAGAACGAGATGATTTTTTGCCAAAAGCTCTGTGGAGCGGACGCTGGCGGATAGGATGGGCGCGGCGTTTCGTCTGAATTGCGAGGGCGACGTCCGCCGCCACGACGGCGGCCCGAGCCCCGGGATTCCTGGGATTTCATGTGTGTGTGATTTTAGGGTGGATGTGTGTGATGTGCCGGCGAAGCGCACGCTGGGTGCACTGTCGATGACGCGGCTGCGCGGCATCGCTTTCGGATGACTTCGCCGAGAGGAGCAAGGAGCTAGGGCCACAAGGAGCTTCCCGCCGAGCCTTTCCGAGCGCGGTGCAATACGCCACCGCAGTGCCGGGAGGAGGTAGTCGATCAGAAGGAAGAGGGAGAAGAATCTGCTCATCTGTCGGGATACTGGCTCTGGGGAATTTCAAGCGCGCCGAAGCCCTTGGTTCACCTTGCTGCCCGGCGAGTTAGTAAGCGAGCTTGCGCGTGCGGGCAAGGTGAAACATGGCGGAAAGACGCCAAGGAACATATTTTCCGATGCTTGTTGCGGTGTGCGGCGAGGCCGCTCCCTTTATCCCCATGACTCTTCGTGCCGCACTCCTTGCAGCCGCCGCGCTTTCGATTGTGCTCAATCCCGCTCGCGCCGCGGAGCAACCGTTGAGTTTCAATCGCGACATCCGCCCCATCCTCTCCGAGATCTGCTTCTCGTGCCACGGCCCGGACAAGAAAGCGCGCAAGGCCGGCCGCCGGCTCGACACGCGCGAGGGCGCGCTGGCGGAAAGCGACGGCGTGCGGGCCATCGTGCCGGGCGATCTGGCGGCGAGCGAGCTGGTCGCACGCATCGTCTCGCAGGATCCCGATGAACGGATGCCGCCGCCCGAGAGCGAGCGGAAGCTCACGGCGCGGCAGATCGCGATGTTGCGGAAGTGGATCGAACAAGGCGCGCGGTGGGAGCCGCACTGGGCCTTCATCGCGCCGAAGCGGCCCGTTGTTCCAAAGAACTCAGAGATCAGAAATCCGATCGACGCCTTCATCGGCGCGCGGCTCGAAAGTGAAGGGCTGAAGCCATCGCCTGAAGCAGACAAGACCACACTCATTCGCCGCGTGAGCTTCGATCTCACCGGGCTGCCGCCGACACTTGCCGAGATCGATACCTTCCTCGCCGACACCGCGCCCGACGCTTACGAGCGGCTCGTCGATCGCCTGCTCGCCTCACCGCGTTACGGCGAAAAGATGGCCGTGCATTGGCTCGACCTTGCGCGTTACGCAGACACGCACGGCTATCATCTCGACGCCGGGCGTGAGCAGTGGCCGTGGCGCGACTGGGTCGTCGCCTCCTTTAACCGCAACCAGCGCTTCGATGAATTTGTGACCTGGCAGCTCGCGGGCGACCTGCTGCCCGGCGCGACCGTGGAGCAGAAACTCGCGACCGGATTTGTCCGCAACAACATGATCAACTTCGAAGGCGGCGCGATCGCCGAGGAGTATCTCGCTGCCTACATCAAGGACCGGGTGAACACGGTCGGCACCGCTTTTCTCGGGCTCACCATCGCGTGCTGCGAGTGCCACGATCACAAGTTCGATCCGATCACGCAGAAGGACTTTTACCAGCTGTATGCCTACTTCAATGCCGTGCCCGAGGCCGGCCTCGACGGACGCGATGGCAATGCCGCGCCGCTGCTCGAATTGCCGGCGTCGCCCGAGGTGACAAAGCGCATCGCGGCCGCGCAGGCGCGCGTGGCCGAAGCCGAGACTCTCAAGGCGGATTTAGAGAATGCGCGCGCGGAACTCAAAGCAGCGCGCAAGCTCATGCCCACCGCGATGGTCATGCAACAGATGGACGCGCCGCGGGAAACGCACCTCCTCATCCGCGGTCAGTACAATCAGCCCGGCGATCTCGTGGAACCCGGCGTGCCCGCGAACTTCGGCGCGCTTCCGGCCGATGCGCCGAAGAATCGGCTCGCCCTCGCCCGGTGGATTGCCGCTCCGCAAAATCCGCTGATGGCGCGCGTGACCGTGAACCGTTTTTGGAAAAACGCGATGGGCGCGGGCCTCGTGAAAACGCTCAACGATTTTGGCTCGCAAGGCGAGTGGCCGAGCCATCCCGAGCTGCTCGACTGGCTCGCCACGGAGTTCGTCGAGAGCGGCTGGGACGTGAAGCACATCGTGCGGCTCATCGTGACGTCCGGGACTTACCGCCAGTCGGCGCGCATCACGCCGGAGTTGCGCGAGCGCGACTCCGACAATCGGCTCTGCGCGCGGGGCCCGCGTTTCCGCTTGAGCGCCGAGGAAATCCGCGACACGGCGCTGGCCGTGAGCGGCTTGCTCGCGCCGCGAATGGGCGGCCCGAGCGTCTCGCCCTATCAGCCCGAGGGCTTGTGGGAAGAGCTCAGCTCACGCGGCGATTCCAAGAAGTGGACCGCGCAATTCTTCGAGCTCAGCCACGGCGGGGATCTCTATCGCCGCTCGATGTACACTTTTTGGAAGCGCACCTGTCCGCCACCTCAGATGCAAACCTTCGACGCGCCGGACCGCGAAGTGTGCACCGTAAACCGCGAGCGCACCAACACCCCGCTGCAAGCGCTCGTGACGCTCAACGACCCCACTTACATCGAGTCCGCCCGCAAGCTCGCGGAGCGCATGATGAAGAGCGGCGGCATCACACCCGCCGAGCGTGTGCAATTCGCCTTCCGTCTCACCACCGCCCGAGCCGCGAGCGACTCCGAACTCAAGATGCTGCTCTCGCTTTTCGACCGCATGAAATCGCGCTACACCGGCCAGCGAGAGGAAGCCCTGAAATTGCTCTCCACCGGGGAAGCACCGCGCGACGAGAACCTCGACGCCACGGAACTTGCAGCCTGGACGATGGTGGCGAGCACCATCCTGAATCTCGACGAAGCGATCACCAAAGGCTGACTCGTGACTACCTCCGCCGAAGGCTTTTTTAACAAAGTAGAACTGGCCAATTACGCGAAGAGCGCGTCGAGATTCACTTCGATGTCCAGCGCGCCGTCGCGCACTACGCCGCGATCGTAGGTACGTGAATCGTCGATGGAGTGGAAGACGGTCAGCGCTTTAAGCGCAGGCTGGACCACCCAACAGTACTCTTCACGCCGTGAGCAAAGTAGGCGTCGAGCTTTTCGATCATCGAGTTGAAGCCCTGCGTTGGCGACAGGATCTCGATCGCGAGCAGCGGAATTTTTTCGATGGGATATTGATCGTGAGACCAGTCGGTCTGCTGTGCCGGAAAGAGCGCCACATCCGGCGTGAACCTCACCCCACTAAAGATGAGGGTTGGTTCGCAGGAGATCGTGTAGCGATCCTGAAACCGACTCAGAGCGATAACGAGTTGGGGTTGGATGACTGAATGATTGAAGCTCGGCATAGGCTTGCCTCGCTCGAGTTCGTAGGCGGACTTCTCCGGTTCGGCCATGGTGTCCATGCGCCGAGACTAAGCTAAAGATTGCGCAGTCGCCAAGCATTCATGCCTCCGAGTCTCGACTCTCTCCCGCCCGCGTTTCCCATCGTCGCCGCGCTCCTCGTGGCGCTCAAGGCGTGGCACGGCTGGCGCATCGGCGCGGTGCGGCAGGCCGCCGCGCTCGTGGCACTGGTGGCCGCGGCGGTCGTGGCGGTGGTGGCTGCGCCGCACGTGCGCGCTCCGTTCGGCGCGCTGTTGCTGGGGCTCGGCGTGTATCTCGCGCTCACCATTTTGGCGGCCATCGTTTTCAAAAAGACGGGGCAGCAAAGTGTGGGCGTCATCCGTTTTGGCTACGGGTTCGGTGGTGCGGCGCTCGGCGCGTTCGCGGGGTTGCTGCTCGCGCTCATGCTGCACGTCGCGGTGATGGTGGCCGCGGGCCGCGCCGATGTGCTCGAGCAATTGCGGCGCGGTCGTTTCGAGAATGCGCTTGATGCCGCCAAAGCGAGGCCGGAGAAGGAACCCCGCCACTCCCGCCGGCACTAGCCCATGCGCTGCATTCCCATCATCGGCCTCGAAGTCCACGTTCAGCTCAAGACGCGCAGCAAGATGTTCTGCGGCTGTCGGGTGGAATTTGGCGCGGCGCCCAATTCGCACACGTGCCCGGTGTGCCTCGGCTTTCCAGGCGCGCTGCCGGTGATGAATGAAGAGGCGCTGAAGATGAGCGCGCTCGCCGGCCTCATGCTCGGCTGCGACATCCCCGAGGTCTGCAAATTCGATCGGAAAAATTACTTCTATCCCGACATGCCGAAGAACTACCAAATCACGCAATTCGACCGGCCGATCTGCCTCGGCGGCGCGGTGCCGTTGCACAACTTTGCGTATCCCAAGGACGCGCAGAAGAGCATCGCGCATCCCGGAAAAGCCGTGCGGCTCACGCGCATCCATCTCGAGGAAGACGTGGCCAAGTCGCAGCACTTCGAGACCTCGACCGGCATCGACTTCAACCGCGCCGGCACCCCGCTCATGGAGATCGTGAGTGAGCCCGAAATCGACACGCCCGAGGAAGCCTTCGCGTATCTCACGAGCTTGCAGCAAATCCTCATCTACGGCGGCGTGAGCGACGCCGACATGGAAAAGGGCCAGCTCCGCTGCGACTGCAACGTGAGCGTGCGGCCTGAGGGCGCGAGCGAACTCGGCGTGAAGATTGAGATCAAAAACATGAACTCGATCAGCGGCGTGCGGCGCGCGCTAGCTTACGAGATCGCGCGGCAGACTGACGCCGCGCAGCGCGGCGAGACGCTGGTGCAATCCACCCGCCGCTGGGACGACGCGAGCGGCCAGACTTTTCAAATGCGGATGAAGGAGAGCTCGCACGACTACCGATACTTTCCCGATCCCGATCTCATCCCGGTGAAGACCAGCGTCTTCATGCCCGAGGTGCGCGCGCGCCGGCCCGAGCTTCCGGGCGAGAAACGCGACCGCTTTGTGCGCGACTTCGGCGTGACGGCTTACGACGCCAGCGTGCTCGCGAGCGAGCAGGCGCTGGCGCAATACTTCGAGGCCGCGGCGAAGGGCGCGCGCAAGCCGAAGACCGTGGCCAATTGGGTCATCAACGACCTGCTCAGCGCGCTCGGCACGGCGGGGAAGACCATCGTCGATTGCCCCGTCTCCGCGCCCGCGCTCGATGAACTCGTGAACCTCATCGACGACGGCAGGATCAACAGCAAACAGGGCCGCGACGTGTTCCTCGAAATGTTTGAGACCGGCCGCCGCGCCGCCGACATCGTGTCGGAGAAAGGGCTCGCGCAAGAGAGCGACGCGGGCGCTATCGAAGCGCTGTGCGACCATGCCATCGCCGCCAATCCTAGAGCTGTGGCCGAGTTCCGGGCGGGCAAGGCGCAGGCCATCAATGCGATCAAAGGCCATGTGATGAAACTCTCTCAAGGCAAAGCCAACCCGGCGGTGGTGAGCGAAATCCTCGCGAGCAAGCTCTCTGGCTGATCTCTGGGGAGCACACGCGTCCCGCGTGTTGGTCGCCGCTTCCCGCGGCGACGAACTTTCCGAGGCGATCAACAAGATCAAGACGTCCGTTCACATCGAACGCCCCGCGAAGTTCGTTTCGGCGGGACGCCGAAACCAACACGCGGGACGCGTGTGCTCCCCGGAAATGCGCTCTCAGCAGCAGCGATTGACGCCGGTAAAGCGGTGCTCGGTGGCGGTGAGGAAGGCGTTTTGCCGTCCGCGGGGCGATTGGATCTTTGCGCAGTCGCACACCGCCGCGCGCTCGATGGCGGACTGGCCGGACAATTCCTTGACGAGCGTGAAACCCAGCGCGGCCATGCCCATGATCGGCATCGGCCGAGGCTCGGCGAGCGCTTCGGCGGGCAGCCAGATGGGCGGCGTCTCGCTGAGCGTCGGCTCCCGCGAGTGGGCGATGAGCCGCCACCATTCGCGCACGGCCAGCGCCACGATGCAGCCCACCAGCGCGAGGAAAGCGCCGGCGACGAATGCATCGACGAGTGCGTTGCGATGCTGCGTGCGATTGATCTTCACGGCTTTTGCGTCGCCGATTTTTTCCAGCGCCGGAAGTTTTTCATCGAGCGCGCGCGCGCCAGCAAGGAAGCCGATCTTCGGATTCTCGTGCCAGATTTTTTGCACCGCCGCCGTGCTCGTGACGGCGAGCAGCCACGCCAGCGGAACGAGCGTCACCAGCGCAAGCAGCGGCGTGCGGCCACGCGCGAGTTGCATCTTCAACAGGATGGTGGTGGCAAGGCAGAGCGCGATGCTGGCGAGGAGTTGATTGGCGATGCCGAAGATGGGCCACAGCGCTTTGGTGCCGCCCTCGGGATCGGTCACGCCGCCGAGCAAAAAGTATCCCCACGCGGCGACGATGAGCGCGCTGGCAAAGAGATTGGCGAATACGTTGCGCGTGTTGCCGAGCGGCCGCCACACGTGGCCCAGCGCGTCCTGGATGAGATAGCGGCCCACGCGCGTGCCGGCGTCGAGGGTGGTTAGAATGAAGAGCGCCTCGAACATGAGCGCGAAGTGGTACCAGACGCCGAGCAGCCCTTTTCCAAACACGCCGGCGAAGATGTGCGCCATGCCGACGGCCAGCGTGGCCGCGCCGCCGGTGCGGCCAAAGAGCGTCTTCTCCTGCACCGTCTCGGCGAGGTCGCGCATCTGCTCGACGGACACGGAAAAAGGCGCGCCGTAACCATTCACCTGCGCCACCGTGGCGGCGGCGACATCGGGCGCGGCGACCTTGATGTTCATGCTCAGATACACGCCGGGATCGAGCGTGCAGGCGGCGATCATGGCCATGATGGCGACGAGCGATTCAAGGCACATGGCCCCATACCCCACAGGCCGCGCGTAGCTTTCGCGCGTGATAATTTTCGGCGTGATGCCGCTCGAGATGAGCGCGTGAAATCCGCTGATGGCACCGCACGCGATGGTGATGAAACAAAACGGAAACACCTTGCCCGGCACGACCGGCCCCGAGCCATCCACAAAGCGCGTGAACGCCGGCATGTGCAGATGCGGCAGCACCAGAAAGCATCCCGCGGCGAGCGCGAAGATGGTGCCGAGCTTCATGAACGTGCTGAGATAATCCCGCGGTGCGAGCAGCAGCCACACCGGCAGCACACTCGCCGCAAGCGCGTAGCCGATGATCCACTTTGCGAGCGTGAGCCCCGGCACGGTGAAGACAGGCGACCACTGCGCGGAAGCGTGCACGAATTGCCCGCCCCACACCGCGAGCAGCAGCAGCACCACGCCGATGATCGAGCCTTCGAGCACCTTGCCCACGCGCACCCAGCGCAGGTAACCGCCCATGAGCATCGCGATGGGAATGGTCGCGCCGACGGTGAAGACGCCCCATGGCGATTCGGCCAGCGCATTCACCACCACGAGCGCGAGCACCGCGAGGAGGATGATCATGATGGAAAGAATCGCCACCGTGCCGATGACGCCGGCGAGCGAATTGAGTTCGTCCTTCACCATCTGCGCCAGCGAGCGGCCGTCGCGGCGCATCGAGGAAGCCAGGATGATGAAGTCCTGCACCGCGCCACCGAGCACCACGCCGATCAAGATCCACAGCGAGCCCGGCAGGTATCCAAACTGCGCCGCAAGCACCGGCCCCACCAGCGGCCCCGGCCCGCTGATGGCCGCGAAGTGATGGCCGAAGACGATCCACTTGTTTGTCTTCACGAAATCCTTGCCGTCCTCGTGGACTTCGCACGGCGTGGCGCGCCGGTCGTCGAGCGCAAGCACTTTGGCCGCGATCCATTTCGAGTAAAAGCGATAGCCGATGGCGTACGAGCACAGCGCCGCGGTGAGCAGGTAAGCCGAGTTGATCGCCTCGCCGCGACGCGTGGCCAGGACGAAGAATGCGGCGGCGCCGACGATGGCGACGACGAGCCAGACGAGGAGGGAGACGGATTTTTTCACGACGCTGCAAGCGTGTAACCGACGCCGGCGTCAATGGGAACCAACAACGTCTTGCGGCGCTATGCATCGTGTGTTGAATGCACTGCCATGAAACTTCTCCGTCTCTCGATCCTGCTCGCATTCAGTGCCGCCAGCTTCGGCGCGCCGCCAGCCACCAAGCCCGCTCCGCTCGGCGATCAGGAAAAGCATTTCGTGAAAGAAGCCGCCGAAGCGCAGCTCAACGCGCAGCTTCTCTCGAGCATGGGCATGCGCAGCCTCACCGCCGCGGATCCCGTCAAGAAGCTCACTGCGAAAGTCAACGCCGAGCTCCTCAAAGTGTGGGAGGAATTTGCGACGGTCGGCATGGCCAAGGGCGCGCAAGTCCCCACCGAAGTAGGCCACACCGACAAAGCCGCGGCGGGCAAGATCGGGAAACTTCCGGCGGACAAATTGGACAAGGAACTCATCAAGGAACTCGCCAAAGAGTCGAAGAAAACGGCGAGGATTTTCGACACCGCCGGCAAGTCATTGCGCGACCCGGAATTCAAAACATTCGTGGACAAGTGGGCGCCTGCGCTCAAGACGCAGAGCGAAGAATTGCAGCAGCTCGAGGACACGCTGAAGAAGAGCAAATAGCGCGTAAGCTCGAGGGTGGCCGACCGCTGCGCTGGCTGGGTTGATTCAACACCGAGACACGAAGCACGAGCGCTTCAGGCGAAGATTTGTGGCCGGGGGGATTTCTCCCTTGTGGCGTCCCGGCGCCGCCGTGGAAGTCAGCGCGGCCCTGCGGTTACTTTGTAACTCAGCTTCTTCGGCGCCGGGGCGACGCCGGGCTTGGGATAGTCGCCGGCGATCTGGCGTTCGGAGGTCGGCACGATGCGGCGGGCGCCCTTGGCGTTATTGCGCCAGCCGTTAGGATCCGCGTATTCGTTGCCGGTGTGAGCGAGGCCGGAGACCTGGTCTTCCAGTCCGGTGCCGTAGCCTTGCTTGATGACTGTAGGGGTAACGAAGACGAGTAGGTTGCGCTTGTTGCGCTGGTTCAGGCGCTCCTGAAAAAGATAACCAAGGATGGGGATGTCGCCGATGACGGGAACCTTGGTGCGGCCTTTGGTTTGTTCATCCTGGAGCAAGCCGCCGATGGCGAGGGTATCGCCGCTCTTGATGAGAACGTTGGAGTCGAGCGTGCGCTTGTCGATGATGGGGCTGGTGACCGTGGCCCCGCCGAAGACGAAGGTGGCATCGCCGACTTTGTTACTGATCTCTGGCTTCACATTGAGAGTTACAAAGTCGTCCTTGTTGATGGAAGGGAGGACCACCAGCGTGTTGCCAAACTCTTTGTCCTGAAAGCCGCTGAAGACTGCCTGCGCGGTCTGCTCATTAAAGTTTAACTGCGGCACAGGCTGGAGGCGGGTGATCTTGATCTCGGCCTTCATATTGTTGGCGGTGACCACGCGCGGGTGGGCGAGAAATTGAGCGTCGCTGTCTTCATTGAGCAGGCGCAGCGTGGCCGACAATTGGGGCACGGAGAGGATGGCAAATTGACCGGCGATCGCGTCGCCGAATCCTCCGCCGAACCCGCCGTTCAAGATTTGATCGAAAGGCTGAAGCGTCCTTGAGGTGGTATCGACAATCACGGAGTTGAGCGGCCCGTCGGTCACGTCGATGCCCGACCCGCTGTGGGCGGGGGTGTTGGCCTTTGGGACTCCGATGCCGCTGGGGCCGCTTCCGCCGTACCGGATGGTCTGCGGTGTGGAGGAGCTGCCGACGACGCCGGCCCAATTGATGCCGTAGCTCTGTTTCGGATTGGCGGTAACTTCCACGAGTCGCGCCTCGATCATCACTTGCTGGGTGGGGCGGTCGATGGTCTCGAGGAAAAGGATGATCTTGTCGAGGTTCGAGCGGTTCTCGCGGTAGAAAACGGTGTTGGTGCGTTGATCGATCTGCGCCGCCACCTGGCTCTGGAGCTGGCCTTGAAGCAGGGGGAGGACATCCTTGGCCTGCGCATAACTGAGCGTGAAATTGCCGCTCTCGGTCGGCTCCTTTGCTTTCTCGGCGGGGGTCTTGATGAAATAGACTCCCTTCTGCTCATCCATCACGAGGCCCTTGGCGGTGACGATGATGTCGATGGCTTCGCGCGGTGACTTATCCTCGATGCGCATGTTGACCGTGCCGGCGCTCGTCGTCACGGCATCGCTCACGACGATGTTCATTTTCGCCTGCCGCGCGAGGGTGCGCAGCACGAGGTCGATCGGGTCGCCTTGAAAATCGTTGAGCTTTGAAGAGACGGTGAGCGTGCCCGCGGCGCCTTCGGTCCCGGCGCTCGGAAGAGTGGAGATGCCGCCGGGTTCCACGACCGGCGGCGGCTCGATGGGCGCGGGCGGCACGGTCACTTGCGAGGAAAGGGGCGGCGCCGCGGGCGCCTGGATCGGCGGCTCGATGGGCGCGGGCGCGGTGGGTGTCGGCGCGATGGGTGGCGGAGGATTCTGCGCCAGAGCCGGGCTCAGCGAGAGCGCCGCGCATGCGAGGAGGGTCGGATTGAATTTGGCCATGTCGTGTGTGGGCTTTCTGAATTCGAGGTTTGCAACTCGAATAGCACGATGCAGGCCAGCACCCGCGGCGCTCAACTTTCCGCGGTGACCGCGTGGAGAAATGCTTTCATCCGCTCGCCGCTCTTGCGCCTCGCACTCGCCTGCTCTTCCACGCCGCTCGCCACATCCACCGCAAAGGGCCGCACCGTGCGGATGGCTTCCGCCACATTCTCCGGCCGCAAACCGCCGGCGAGGATGATGGAGAGCGTCGGATGCCGGCGCGCAAATTCCGCCGCCGCGCCAAAGTCGATGCGCACGCCGGTGCCGCCAAAGGCAGCGCCCGCGTCGGCATCCAGCAGGATGTGTCGCGTGGAAAAGCGATCCGCGTCCGCCGCATCGCGCAAGCGCAGCGCCTTGATGAATGGGCTCCCCGATGCGGTGGCGAAACGCGAGCAGTATTCGGGATCTTCGTCGCCGTGAAATTGCACGAGGTCGATGGCCGCGTGGGCCGCGACGCGCACTGCTTCGTCGAGCGGCACATTCACGAGCACGGCCACCTTTGTCGCGGAGGACGGGAGCGCGGCGATCCATTGCGCTTCCCGGTCCAACTCGATGAAGCGCCGGGAGCCAGGAAACAAATTGAACCCGAGCGCATCCGCCCCGAGCGCGACGGCCGCGAGCGCATCGTCGCGATTGGTGACGCCGCAAAACTTCACCCGCACACGCGAGCCACCGCCGCGCAGAAATTCGTCATTCGTCATTCCACCACCCGCCCCCGCACCTGCTTCATCTGCCCGTGGTGGGTGAGGATGTGATACTGCCCGTCGCCACCCTTGAAGACGATGCTGAGCGTCCAGTTCACCACGCTCACGATGATGGATCCGAAGAAGGCGTTCCAAAATCCATCGACATGAAAGCCCGGTACGAGGCTGCCGGCAAACCACAGCGTGAACGCATTCACCACGAGGATGAACAAGCCGAGCGTGAGGATGATGAAGGGCACGCTCAAGAGCAGGAGCACGGGGCGCAGGAACGCGTTGACGATGCCGAGAAAGAGCGCCATGCCGATGAGCGCGCCCCAGCCCTCGACGTGCATGCCGGTGAGCTTCACGGCCACGGCCACGGCGAGCGTGGTGCACAGCCAGCGGATGAGGAACGCTTTGAGGCCCGGATTCATGCCGGCAAAAATGCACCGCCGGCCCACGCTTGCCAACGCGCATTTCGCTCCTAGCATCCGCCGCGTGCGCGCCACTTCGTTGTTGTTGATCGGCCTCGGGATGGCGATGGGTTTCGCGCTTCTCGCGCAGCAGCCGGGAGCCATGTCGGAGGAGGAAAAGAAGCGCGCCTTTCTCCGTGCGCGCGAGGAGATGAAGACGATCCCCGCCACGCCGTCGCCGGAAGCCACGCCCAAGCCAAAGCCCCGGCCCATGCGCACCACTCCAGCGCCCGCGACGCCCACCCCGAAGCCCACCCCGAAGCCCGAGCCGACGCCAAAGCCGCCGCCGCGCACCACTCCGCGGCCAGGCACGCCGCCGCCGGTGACGCCGAAGCCGCGGCCCGCGACTCCCGAGCCGCAGGCGCCCGTGGTCATCGAAAAGAGCGCGAGCCGCGAACTCGAGCCGGCGAAACCCGACCGCAGCGGTTGGTTCGGCTGGGGGACGAAGTTCAAATTTCTCACCCAGAAAAATCGCAACGAAATCGACAACGCCAATGTGCAGCGGCAGCGCTGGCGTTACATCGTGGTGCACAACAGCGGCACGCGGCAGGGCAACGCGAAGGCCTTCGACTACTACCACCGCAACGTGCGCAAGATGCCCAATGGGCTGGCCTACCAGTTTGTGATCGGCAACGGCTCCTCGAGCGGCGATGGCGAGATCGAGATCGGTAACCGTTGGCGGCGGCAGATTGGCGGCGGCCACGTCCACAGCGACCACCTCAACAACATCGCCCTCGGCATCTGCCTGGTGGGCGATTTCAACCGCGACCGGCCCACGCAAAAACAAATCGACGCGCTCGACGAACTCATCCGCTACCTGCGCAATCGCGTGGGCAAGACCGAGGGCAAAGTTGCCATCGTCAAGCCGCACCGCGAGATCAATCCCCCGCGCTGGCCCACCGACTGCCCCGGCGATCGCTTCCCGTATGGGATGCTGCATCGGACGTACGATTGAGACCTTCACCCGCTACTTCCCATGACCCTCGGCCTCACCGGCGCCAGCGGCTTCATCGGGCGGCGCGTTATCGAACTCGCGCTGCGGCGCGGGCATGAAGTGATCGCCTTCACCCGCTCGCCGGAAAAAGAAATCGCGGGTTGCGAGATGCGGCGCTTTTCGCTCGATGCGGTGCCGGAGGTGCGGGGCTGTGAAGCGCTCGTGCATCTCGCGGGCGAGCCGGTCGTGGGGTTGTGGACGGCGGCGAAGAAGCGCGCGATCCGGGAAAGCCGTGTGGTCGGCACACGGCGGATGGTCGAGGCCATCGCCGCCGCGCGCGAGCGACCCGAGGTGCTGGTGAGCGGCTCTGCCATTGGGTTCTACGGCGATCGCGGTGAAGAAAAACTCACCGAGACATCGCCCGCCGGCGTGGGCTTTCTCGCCGAGACCGTGCAGGCGTGGGAAGCCGAGGCGCACCAAGCCGCGGGCGTGCGCGTCGTCACGCTGCGCACGGCCATCGTGCTCGGCAGGCACGGCGGCGCGCTGCGAGCGATGCTGCCCGCCTTTCGGCTCGGGCTCGGCGCGCGGCTTGGGCATGGGCGCCAGTGGATGTCGTGGATTGCTCTCGAAGACGTGGCGATGCTCGCGCTTTTCGCCGCCGAAAATCTCGACCTGCGCGGCCCGCTCAACGCCGCCGCGCCGTGGCCCGCGCGCAACGCCGACTTCACCGCCGCCCTCGCCCGGGCAGTGCATCGCCCCGCGTTTCTCCGCATCCCCGCCTGGGCCCTGCGCGCGGCCCTCGGCGGCTTCTCGCGCGAGTTGCTCGACAGCAAACGCGTGCTCCCCGCGCTAGCCACCGGGCAAGGTTTCCGCTTTCAATTCCCCGAGCTCGCGCCGGCGTTGAAGAGAGAAGTGGAGTGATGGATTTCAACGCCACTCAACTCTCAACTCTCCCCATGCGCCTCTACATCCAGGTACTCCTCGCCGTCGCCCTCGGCATCCTCATCGGCTGGTGGTTCCCCGAATTTGGCCGCTCGCTCAAGCCGCTGGGCGATGGGTTCATCAAGCTCGTCAAGATGATCATCGCGCCCATCATCTTTTGCACGGTGGTCCACGGCATCGCCTCCATGTCCGACCTCAAAAAACTCGGGCGCATCGGCGGCAAGACGCTCCTTTATTTTGAAGCCGTCTCGACCCTCGCCCTCGGCATCGGCCTCATCGTCGTCAACGTGCTCCGGCCCGGCGCCGGCTTCGACATCGACCCGCGCACGCTCGATCCGCAGATCGGCCAGGGCTACGCGCAGCAGGCCCACTCGCTGCATTTCGTCGATTTCATTTTGAATATCATCCCCGCGACTTTCTTCGACGCCTTTGCCAGGGGCGACCTGCTCGCGGTGCTTCTCGTGGCCATCCTCACGGCCTTTGCCATCGCGGCCATGGGCGAGCGCGGCCTGCCGGTGCTGCGCGGCATCGAGGCGGCCACCGCCGTTTTTTTTGGCATCATGCGCATCGTGGTAAAGGCGGCGCCGCTCGGCGCGCTGGGCGCGATGGCCTTCACCGTCGGCAGCTACGGGCTGGGCGCGCTCCAGCGGCTCGGCGCGCTCATGCTCGGCTTTTACACCGCGTCGGGCTTTTTCGTCATCGTCGTCCTCGGCCTCATCGCGCGCGCGGCGGGCTTCTCCATTTTCCGTTTCCTCGGCTACATCAAGGAAGAGCTTTTCCTCGTGCTCGGCACGAGCTCGAGCGAGACGGCGCTGCCCGGCATGTTGCAGAAAATGAAACGCCTCGGCTGCGCCGAAGCCACGGTGGGCCTAGTGATCCCCACCGGCTACAGCTTCAATCTCGACGGCACCAACATCTATATGACGATGGCGACGGTCTTCCTCGCGCAAGCCACCAATACGCCGCTCGACTTGCGCCATCAGCTCACGCTCCTCGCTGTGGCCATGCTCTCCTCGAAAGGCGCGAGCGGGGTGACCGGCGCGGGCTTCATCACGCTGGCGGCCACGCTCTCGGTGGTGCCCGGCATCCCGGTGGAAAGCCTCGCGCTGCTGGTGGGTATTGATCGGTTCATGAGCGAATGCCGCGCGCTCACCAACCTCATCGGCAACGGCGTGGCCACCGTGGTCATCAGCCGGTGGGAAGGGGAGGTGACGGCTGAGGCGCTGCGGGGGAAGATGACGCTCCGTGTGAAAAATCCTTGAGTGTGTCGCAGTCTCTTTTAGACCCGCGACATCCCCACAGCCTGTGACTAGTGCCCCATGAGTTTGGAACCTTGAAACACGAGGCCGCCGCGCTCGATGATGATGCGCGCCGGGAACTTTGCGCCTTCCTCATCTCCTTGCGCGAAAAGCAATGGGCGGCGCATCTCCGCAAACTGGCCCCCCGTATCGAAGAGGCAGGCCCGGAGCGCTGGTTGACGATCGAGGAGATCAAAGAGCGGCTGGACAAGATTCCCGAACCGCCCGGGGAGTGAAGCCGGTTCCTTAAGCGGAAAGCGAAGTGGAAAGTGGAATGCCCGTTTCACTTTCCACTTTCACTTTCCACTCCGCGCTCAACACTCCCCTTCATGAACTCCCGCCTCCTCCTCCTCGCCGCCCTCACTTTCGCGCTCGGCGCTCACCTTCACGCGAAGACGCCGGACGGGAAGCCGCTAGTGCTCTTGCTCGCGGGGCGGCCGTCGCACGGGCCGGGCGAGCACGAGCACAATGCGGGCGTGCAATTGCTCGCAAAATGTCTCGCGCAAGGTGCGCCGAATGTGGCGGTGAAATTTCATCTCAATGCCGAGTGGCCCAGCGCGGAGGAGCTGGCGCAGGCGGATACGGTGGTCTTTTATTGCGACGGCGGCCCGGGGCATTTCCTGGTGAAGGATGGGCATCTCGATGAGTTTTCCAAAGTGATGCAGCGCGGCGCGGGGTTGGTGTGCCTGCACTACGGCGTGGAATTTCCCGCGGACATCGGCGGGCCGCAGGCGCTGGATTGGATGGGTGGATTCTTCGAGGCGGACTGGTCGGTCAATCCGCACTGGCTGGCAGAGTTCACGAAATTTCCGCAGCACCCGATTTGCAAGGGAGTGAAGCCCTTCAGCACCACTGACGAGTGGTACTTTCACATGCGCTTCCGCGAGGATGGCAAAGGAAAGCTCACGCACATCCTCAGTGCGATCCCGCCCGAGAGCACCATGAGCCGGCCCGATGGCTCCCACTCCGGCAATGCCACGGTGCGCGCGGAGGTCGCGGCGAAGAAACCGCAGACGACCGCGTGGGCTTACGAGCGGGCCGACGGGGGACGCGGCTTTGGGTTCACCGGCGGGCACTTTCACGCGGGCTGGAGCCAAGAGGATCAGCGCAAGCTCGTGCTCAATGCGATCCTGTGGACGGCGAAGGTGGAGGTGCCGGCGGGCGGTGTGATTTCGAAAGTGACGGACGAAGATCTTACGAAAAATCTCGACTCAAAGCCGCCGCGCAAACCACGGCAGGCAGGGATGCCTGCGCCACGCGTGCCGCTCGGCTTTGCGGCGGCAAAGGAAAACATGAGCAAGTTCACGGCGGCTGCCGGGCTCGATGCGACGCTTTTTGCGGCGGAGCCGATGATTCAGAATCCGACGAACATCGACATCGATCCGCGCGGGCGCATCTGGGCTCTCGAGTCGGTGAATTATCGCGCGGGGATGCGCGACTGGGGCACGCTGCGCGAGGCCGGGGATCGCGTGGTGATCCTCGAAGGCGCTGGCGAAGCGAGTAAGGAGACGACTTTTTACCAAAGCCCGGAACTCACCAATCCGCTCGGCATCTGCGTGCTGCCGCAGGAAAAAGGCACGCGCGTGATCGTGAGCGCGGCGCCCAATGTGTGGCTGCTCACCGATGAAGACGGCGACGACAAGGCGGACAAGGCGGAGATTATTTTCCAAACCCGCGGCAACTGGAATCACGATCATCAAATTCACGCCTTCAGCTTCGGCGCGGATGGAAAGTTCTATTTCAACTGCGGCAATGAGAGCCGCGACCTGCTCGACGGCGACGGAAATTTCTTCACCGACCTCAGCGGCAATCGCACGGCGGCCGATGGCAAGCCCTACCGGCAGGGCATGGTCTTCCGGTGCGATCTGGTGAATGGCAAACCGGCGAACGTCGAGACGCTCGGCTGGAATTTTCGCAACAACTACGAGGTGTGCGTGGATTCCTTTGGAACGATGTGGCAGAGCGACAATGACGACGATGGCAACAAGGGCGTGCGCATCAATTACGTGATGCAATTCGGCAACTACGGCTACACCGATGAGATGACGGGCGCGGCCTGGCGCGCGCCGCGCTCCAATCTCGAGCACGAGATTCCGCTCCGGCACTGGCATCTCAACGACCCGGGAGTCGTGCCAAATTTGCTCCAGACCGGCGCGGGTTCGCCTACCGGCATTCTCGTCAACGAGAGCGCGGCGCTCGGGCCGCAACTGGAGAACCAGCTCATCCACTG
The DNA here is from genome assembly GCA_038238555.1 of Chthoniobacterales bacterium. Taxonomy (GTDB): domain Bacteria; phylum Verrucomicrobiota; class Verrucomicrobiia; order Chthoniobacterales; family Chthoniobacteraceae; genus JANNXQ01. Next base: position 23,880 of record JBBRXP010000026.1, read on the forward strand.
CGATGCCGGGCCGCGCACGGTGCGCGCTTATCCGGTCGCGGTGGACGGCGCGGGATACAAGGCCACGATGGTGGATGTGCTCACGAGCGAAGATCCGTGGTATCGGCCCGCCGATGTAGCCATCGCGCCGGATGGCTCGCTGTATGTCGCGGATTGGTACGACGGCGTGGTGGGCGGGCACAACATGATCGATCACGTGAAGGGCGAAGTGCGCGGCCGCATCTACCGGGTCGCGCCGACGGGCGGAAAACTTTCCGCGCCCACACCCGATTTTTCCACCGCCGCGGGTTGCGTGGCCGCGCTGCAATCGCCCAATCGCGCCACGATGTATCTGGCGTGGCAACGGCTTGCAAAGCTCGGCGCGGACGCCGAGCCGCAACTGGCGAAGCTGTGGAAGGAGAGCGCAAATCCGCGGCTGCGCGCACGCGCTCTCGGGCTGCTCGCGCGGCTTCCCGGCACGGGTCTTACATTTCTCCGCGAAGGGCTCACCGATGCGTGCAGCGACCTCCGTGTCACCGCCGTGCGGCTTTGCACCATGCTCGCGCGGACCGATGAGCTCGACACTTCGAGCCTCGAAGAAGATCGCGCGCTCATGGCGAAACTGATGCGCGATCCGAGCCCGCAAGTCCGCCGCGAAATCGCGCTCTCACTTCACGGCGAAAAAAAGATCGCGCAGCTTTGGGCCGCGCTCGCCATGCAACACGACGGCCGCGACCGCTGGTATCTCGAAGCGCTCGGCATCGGCGCCGCGGGAAATGAGGAGGCGTGCTTCGATGCGTGGCTCGCGATGGCCTGCGGCAATTGGAACACGCCCGGTGGGCGCGACATCGTCTGGCGGTTGCGCACTCAGAAGGCCGCCGCCTGCCTCGCCACGCTGCTCGAAGACGGAGCCACCACAGACAAGCTCCGCTACGTGCGCGCGTTCGATTTTCTCCCGCCATCGCCGGAAAGAACCAACGCGCTCGTGCAAATCGCCACCGTCGGCAAAGCCGCCGATGACATTGCCCGCGAGGCGCTCGTGCGGCTCAAAGGCGCCGGCCTCGAGGCAGACCCCGCCATCGCCGCCGCGCTCAAAGGCGCGCTGGAAAAAGCGCGCGGCACGCCGCAGTTCGTCGCGTTGGTGCGCGACTTCGGCGCGACAGGCCAGGAGGCCGCGCTCCTCGACACCGCGCTCAAGATCGCGGGCGACCCCGCCACGAGCGACGCGCTCAAACTTTTCTTCGCCGAAGACGACGCGAAGCAACTCCTCGCCGACGCACTCGCTGGTTCGCGCGCCCTCGCTGTCATCGATCTGCTCGGCGTCTCCGGCGGCAAGCACGGCGTGGCGCGCCTCTCGAGCCTCGTCACCAAGGACCAGGAGAAGCCCGATCTGCGGCAGGCCTGCGTGCGCGCGCTCGCCCGCACGCAGGCCGGCGCCGAAGTGCTCGTGAAGCTCGCAACCAACGCCCAGCTCACGCCCGAACTCACCGCCATCGCCGGCTCGGCGTTGCGCCTCGTGCAATACGCTTCGCTCACAAAAGAAATAGACCGGCTCTTTCCCGCGCCCGTCGCCTTTGGCGGCAAGCCGCTCCCCGCCATCACCGAGCTCGCGAAATTAAAAGGCGACATCGCCAAAGGCCGCGCCGTCTTCGAGCGCACCGAGGCCAGCTGCATCATCTGCCATCGCGTGAACGACAAAGGCGTGGACTTCGCTCCCGCGCTTTCCGAGATCGGCTCCAAGTTTGCAAAAGACGCCCTCTACGATTCCATCCTCAATCCCAACGCCGGCCTGAGCGTGGGCTTTGAAACCACGCAGCTTGCGATGAAGGATGGAAGTGCCGGCCTCGGCATCGTGCGCAGCGAGACCGCCGATGATCTCGTGCTCGCGCTCCCCGGAGGCGCGACCACGAAGTTCGCGAAGAATGCCATCGTCAAGCGCGACAAACTCACCACCTCGATGATGCCGAGCGGCCTCAACCAGGCGCTCTCGCAAGACGACCTCGTGAACCTCGTGGAGTATCTCGCTTCGCTGAAGAAGAAGTAATCTCGGGACTTTTTCATCTTCCGTTTTATGAACACTACTTTTTCCCGCCGCGACTTTCTCACCACTTCTGCCGCGGCCTTGGTCGCCGCCGAGATCGCGCCCGCTGCCGCGGAGGCCGAGCCGATCATCGACATTCACCAGCACACAAATTATCGTGGCCGCGCCGACGACGTTTTGCTCGCGCACCAGCGGGCGATAAGCGTCTCCCACACCATCCTGCTGCCCGCCGGCTCAGCGGTGAAGGGGCCATCCACGCACGAAGGAAAATCTTTCGGTCTGGCCGCGGGCGCCGGCGGCAATGAGACGGTGCTTGCGATGAGCCGCCGGTATCCCGAGGAGTTTTTCTTCGGCGCCAATGAAGTGACCGACCTGCCCGGCGCGCGCGCGGAGATCGAAAAGTATTTGAACCTCGGCGCGATCATCATCGGCGAGCAGAAGTTCGGCGTGGCGTGCGATTCGCGGGAGAGCGAAATCCTTTACAAGCTGGCCGAGGAACATCGCGTGCCGATCCTGCTGCACTTTCAGGAAAGCACCTACAACCTCGGCTACGAGCGCTTCGGCAAGGTGATCGAAAAATTTCCGCGAACCACCTTCATCGGCCACGCGCAAACGGTGTGGGCTAACATCGACAAGAATTACGACATCAAGCAGGGCCTTTATCCCGTCGGCAAAGTAACGGCCGGCGGTCTGACCGATCGCTATCTCACCGATCACCCGAATTTCTTTGCCGACATGTCCGCCGGCTCCGGCCTCAACGCGTTGCGCCGCGACGAGGAGCACACGCGCGGATTTCTCGACCGGCATCAGGACAAGATTCTCTTCGGCAGCGATTGCAACGACGCGAACATCTACGGCATCGACGTCAACGACGCACCCGCCGGCAAGCCCGTGTGCCAGGGCGCCCAGACCATCGTCGCCATCCGCCAGCTCGCGCCGAGCAAAGCAGTCGAACGGAAAATTTTCTTCGAGAATTCGAAGAAGCTTTTCCGCCTCGACAAATTGTAGTTCCCCACCATGTGGCAAGGCCGCTTCCAGCAAGAACCCTCCGCGCTGCTGCAAGAATTCAGCGAGTCGATCAGCTTTGACTGGCGCTTGTGGCGGCACGACATTGAGGGCTCCCTCGCACACTCCGCCGCGCTCGAAGCCGCGGGCTTGCTGACCAGGGAGGAGCGCGAAAAAATCGTGGCCGGCCTGCGTGCAATCGGCGCAGAGATCGAGGAGGGAGAGTTTTCCTTCAAAACCGAGCTCGAAGACATCCACATGAACATCGAGGCGGAGCTCACCCGCCGCATCGGCGACGCTGGAGCAAAGCTCCACACCGCGCGCAGCCGCAACGACCAGGTGGCCCTCGATCTCCGGCTCTATCTGCGCTCGGAGTGCGACGCGATCGCGGGGCGGCTGGGTGAAATGCAGCGCGCGCTCGTCGATCTTGGCGAGCGGCACGCGGAGGTCATCATCCCCGGCTACACGCATCTTCAGCGCGCACAGCCCGTCTTTTTCGCCCATCATCTGCTGGCTTACGTGGAGATGTTTCAACGCGATCGCGAGCGCATCGCCGACACCCGAAAACGGGTCAACGTGCTGCCGCTCGGCTCCGGCGCGATCGCCGGTTCGACCATCGTGCTCGATCGCGAAATGGTCGCGCGCCTCCTCGACTTTCCCGCGGTGACGCACAACTCGATGGACGCCGTGAGCGACCGCGACTTTGCCGTCGAAATGCTCGCCGCCCTCGCGCTGGTGGCCGTGCACCTCTCGCGGCTCAGCGAGGATGTGATCCTGTGGGCTTCGAGCGAATTCCATTTCATCTCGATCGGCGACGCCTTCACCACCGGCTCGTCGCTCATGCCGCAGAAAAAAAATCCCGACGTCGCCGAGCTCACGCGCGGCAAGACGGGCCGCGTCGTCGGCAATCTCGTCGCGCTCCTCACCACGCTGAAGGGCCTGCCGATGACTTACAATCGCGACATGCAGGAGGACAAGGAACCTGTCTTCGATTCCGTGGATACCGTGAAGGCCGCGCTCGCCGTCTTCGTCGCGATGCTGCGCAGTGTGACGGTCGATGCCACCGCGTGCGCCGCCGCGGCCGCCGATCCGATGCTGCTCGCCACCGACCTCGCTGATTACCTCGTGCTGCGCGGCGCACCCTTCCGCCAGGCGCACGAGATCGTCGGCAAAGCCGTTGCCCTCTGCGTCGCGCGCGCTTGCTCGCTGCCGCAACTCACGCTGGCCGATTACCAGGCTCTCTCGCCCGTTTTCGCCGCCGATCTCTTTGAAGTGCTCACGATCGAAAAGGCGATGGCCGCGCGCCAGGCCATCGGCGCGCCTTCCCCGCAAAACGTGGCCGCGCAGCTCGCACGCTGGCGAGAGGCGCTGGCATGAGCTTCCACCATTTCATCCGCGACACCGGCGGCTGGCGCACGCTGGGCAGCGAGACACTGTTTGCAAACACGCATCTCGAAGTCCTCCGCGTCTGCGTCACCTCCCCATCGCGGCCAGCGCCATTTGCGTGGACGGTCTGTCATCGCAAAGCCGCCGTGGTCATCGCACCTATGACGGCCGCCGGGGAGTTTGTGCTCATCCGGCAGGAGCGCGTGCCGATTCGCGCGGCGCTCTGGGAATTTCCAGCCGGCCAGATCGATGACAACGAAGAGCCCGACGCCATCCGCTCGACCGGCCTGCGCGAACTGCGCGAAGAAGCCGGCTACGAGCTCGCCCCCGGCGGCGAGCTCGTGTCCCTCGGCCACTTCTTTCCGAGTTCCGGCTTCACCGACGAGCACAGCCATCTGCTGCTCGCGCGGCCCGTGATTCCGAGCCCCGCGGGTGCACAGCCAGACGCCGCCGAGTCCATCCTCGAGTGCCGCACCTTCCCGCCCGAGGAGTTGCGCGCGATGATCGCGAGCGGTGAGGTGCGCGACGCCAACACTCTCGCGACCTTTGCCCGGCTCGTGGCGATGGGGCTGGTCTAAAGGAGCGAGAGGACGGTTTTGAAAATTGCCTGGCTCGTGGCAACGTTCGGGCGCGCGGCGCTGGCGTGAATTTCTGCGAGCTCTGGATGGGATGCAGCAACTTCACGGCAATCTGGCGCCAAGCCGAATCGAGCTTTCGCTTCCGCCTCATTGCAGCCGATGCGGACAACAAGTTTGCCGACTGCGCAATCGCGGCCGAGGCGGACTTCATCATCACCGAAGACCGGCACTTCGACGCGCTATTCGGCTCCGGTTACAAACCGCAGCCGATCTCGCCAGGAGAGTTCATCCGCCGCTTCTTGCGTGAGGCGGGTGCGCGTTAGTGCCAATGTTCGTCGAAAAATCCGGCGTCGATGATGAGCCCGGGCGCGCGCGGGCCGGGCGGGGTGCGCAGATCGACGATGGCCCAGTCGGGGAGCTTCGGTGTCTGGTCGGAGTTGTTGAGGTTTGCCTCTTCGCGAAATGTCGGGCCGCTGTTGAGTACTACGTAGTTTTGAGGGTTGAGCGGATTTGGAAAAATGAGCGCCGGCGCGTGATGCGCGGCGTCGAGTGTGTAGCCGCGAAACTCGAGCGTCTTTGCATCCCACTTGAGCGGCAGTTTTCCTAAAATCTTCGCGAGCACTTTGTTCGACGACGGATCGCCCCACAGGATGAGGTTCGCGTTCTTGATGTCGTCGTCGGTGATTGCGTTGTCGTCCTTCACCGGCGCGTCCCCGCGGAAGACCTTGCGCCAGAAATCCGTGGCGTGCGCGAGTTCGGAGTTCACCCACGCGCCGACGGCAGGGTTCAGCGGTTTGCCGGTGGGTCTGACAAAAACAAAACGCGACATGAAGGCGTGGTCGATCGGTCCGCAGACTTTCGTGGTTTTGCCTCTGAGAGTCTGGGCTGGGCCGGACTTCCACTGGCCGGCGGCCTTGTGAAATGAGGAGCCTCCGGCTGCATAGGGCGCGCTCACTTTCTGCCCGTCGATGAGCGCGTCGATTCGGTTTGCCCGCACGCTGATTGGCCCGGTTGCCGGGAGAGTGACGGTGAATGCGGAGACGTTCCTGGTCTGGACCAGCAATCCCTCCTCGATGACTTCGCCGACAATGTCCGTGCGCTCCCAATGTTTCTCCAGCCCGTCCACGCGGAGCCACTTCATCGCGGGGTAAATGAGGGAGTAAGTCGTGAAGCGAACTCGTTCCGCCACCGCGTGACTTCCCTCGTCGGTGGCCGACTTCACGAGTTCCTCGATCTTCGGCTTTGCGTCGGGATGAATTTTGTGCGCCGTCTGCGGGCCGATGATGTGCGGAATCGTAAGCCCCTCTTTTTTCAAAAACCGGATCATGATGTCGGCGGCCTGCTTCTGTTTATCGATCTCGCCGGAGTAGGCCACGGTGGTCGTGTTGAAAAGATTTGCCGCGTAGAGCGTCGAATCGTACCAGCGCCAGAGCACTTGCTCCCACCACGGCGGCGGGGTCTTGCCTTCGGCGAAGACGTTGAAAAATTCCGCGGTCTCGCCGAAGCCCGCGCCCGGAGCGACGGCAGCCCACTGGCCGGCGAAGTGAGTGCCAAATTGCCACGCGCTCGCGCCGCCCATCGAGAAGCCGCGGACGACGAGGCGGCGCATGTCGATGGGATAATGCCGCGCGGCATTGTCGAGCGCTTCGAAGAGATCGACTTCGCCAGCAAATTTATTTGCGCAGCAGTAGCGTCCGTAAAGGTGCAGCACGAAAGCGCCCTCCGGCGTGAACTCGCCTTTGTTAGTCATGCGCTGGTTGATGAAATCGAGTTCGCTCAATTTCTCGCTGCGGCCGTGGCACCAGAAATCGAGCCGGCGCGGCGTCTTGTCGCCGGGCTTCCACGAGTCGGGAATGACGAGGCCATATGGCTGCACCGAGCCATCGATGCGCGAGATGTAGCCGCGCGGCACGAGGCCGGTTTGTGCATTCCACGGCGCGCGGCCGGCGCGCAATTCTTTCGCGCGCTCCATGCCGAGCGCGAGTTGGTGCCTGGCGATGGCGACTTGTTTTGGATCGAAAAATTCATCGTAGCGCAGCGCCCAATCCACGGACTTGTGGAAGATCATCACATCCGGCAGCAGCGCGAGTAGCTCCGGCTTGCCCGCGAGCGAGGCGCGCAGCTCGTCGATCTCCTTGCCCAGCGCGGCCACGCCGGCGATGAGTTCCACTCGCGCGGCTTCGGGAATGGCCACGCCAGGCGGCGGCACCGGGCGCACATCGGAAGGAGATTGAGCAAGCACAGCGCACGACAGCGCGAAAAATAGGAGAAGGAGACGCATATGCCCGCCAGTGCTGGCATCCAGCGCGCGCGACGGCAACCTTCGAGTGCGGTGGCAGAGCGAAAGCGAGCGCAGCGAGCTTTCGCGGCGACACCGCCTCAGATCTTGTCCGCGGGTTTGTCGCGCACTTGCCTCCGCACTCCAAGTCCCCGATCCTCCGCGCCTCATGCCTTGGATCACTGATCCCCAAATCTGGATCAGCCTGCTCACGCTCACGCTGCTCGAGATCGTCCTCGGCATCGACAACATCATCTTCATCTCCATCCTGGCCGGCAGGCTGCCCGCCGCGCAGCAGGGAAAGGCGCGCACCATCGGGCTGCTCCTTGCGCTGGGCACTCGCGTGCTCCTTCTGTGCTCGATCCTCTGGCTCACGCGGCTCACCGCCACGCTCTTCGCGGTGCGGGGCCACGGCTTCTCGGGCAAGGATCTCGTGATGATCGCCGGCGGCATTTTCCTGCTCTGGAAAAGTGTGCACGAAATCCACGGCAGTCTCGAAGGCGGCGAACACGCAGCATCCGCGCGTGGCGGCGCCACCTTCACGTCGGTCATCGCGCAGATCGTTGCCATCGACGTCGTCTTCTCGCTCGACTCGGTGATTACCGCCGTGGGCCTCGTGAAAGAGATCGGCGTGATGATCGCCGCGGTGGTGCTGGCAATGGTGGTGATGATCGTCGCAAGCGGCGCGATCGGCGCCTTTGTGAACCGTCATCCCACCATCAAGATGCTGGCCCTTTCCTTCTTGCTGCTGGTGGGCGTGGTGCTCATCGGCGACGGCTTCGGCCAGCACATCGAGAAGGGTTACATCTACTTCGCGATGGCGTTCTCCTTTGGGGTTGAAATGCTCAACATCAAGATGCGCGGGAAGAAGTTGAGTGTTGAGAGTTGAGGGTTGGGGTGGCGCCGCTCTCCGCTCCGGGGACGGAGGTTCTTCGACAACTCGCGCGGAGCGCACTCTCTTGCGGCAACGCGGAGGCCACTCAACTCTCAACACTCAACTTCCCCCTCCCGTCATCGCCACGGGATCCAGCGCCCGGGCGAGTTCGGCCTCGGGCAGCACTTTTTTCTCGCGGCAAATTTCGCGGACGGTCTTGCCGGTCTTCGCACTCTCCTTGGCGATCTCGGCGGCGCGGTCGTAGCCGATGATGGGCGCGAGGCTCGTGACCATCGCCATCGAATACTCGACGAGTTCGCTGCAACGAGTCGCGTTGGCCTGGATGCCATCCACGCATTTTTCGCGGAAGATATTCATCACGTTGGCGAGCAGGCGGCAGCTCTCGAGCATGGCGTGCGCGAGCACCGGCATCATCACGTTGAGCTCGAAGTTTCCATTTGCCGCGGCCCACGTGACGGTCGCGTCGTTGCCAAAAACGCGCGTGCAGACTTGCAGCACGCTTTCGCACATCACGGGATTTACTTTGCCCGGCATGATCGAGGAGCCGGGCTGCGTCTCGGGCAGCAGGAGCTCGCCGATGCCGCAGCGCGGACCGGAGCCGAGCCAGCGGATGTCGCCGGCGATTTTGAAAAGCGAGACGGCGATGGTCTTGAGCTGGCCGCTGGCCTGGACGAGGCCGTCCTTCGCCGACTGCGCCTCAAAGTGATCGCGCGCCTCACGCCATGCGATGCCGGTCTGCTGCTCGAGATGCCGCACCACTTTGCCCGCGAAATCCGGATGACTGTTGAGCCCAGTGCCGACGGCGGTGCCGCCGATGGGCAGCTCCGCGAGCGCCGCGAGCGCGTCGGCCGCGCGGAGTTGCGCGAGTTCCATCTGCCTCGAGTAGCCGCGAAATTCCTGCCCGAGCCGCACCGGCGTCGCGTCCATGAGATGGGTGCGGCCAATCTTGATCACGTCCCAAAATTCCGCCGCCTTCTTCTCGAGCGAGTCGTGAAGCTGGCGCGCCGCGGGGCCGACGGAGTTGCGCAGCGCTTCGCCGACGGCGACGTGGATCGCGGTGGGGATCACGTCGTTCGAGCTCTGGCTCATGTTCACGTGATCGTTGGGATGCACGGGATCCTTGCTGCCGATCGCCTTTCCCGCGAGCTGCGAGGCGCGATTGGCGATGACCTCGTTGACGTTCATGTTCGTCGAGGTGCCGCTTCCGGTCTGGAAGATGTCGATCGGAAAGTGTGCGTCGAGCTTGCCGTCGATGATTTCCTGGGCGGCCCGCGAGATGAGAGTCGCGCGCGCTTCGTCGAGCCGGCCGAGTTCCCGGTTTGCCTGCGCAGCGGCCGATTTAATGAGACCGAGCGCGCGGATGAATTCGCGCCCGAAGGTGTAGCCGCTCACGGGGAAGTTGAGTACCGCGCGCTGCGTGCTCGCGCCGTAGAGCACCTCGGCGGGCACTTCCATGGCGCCCATGGAATCTCTTTCTGTGCGGGTCACCGGCGGAGCTCTCAACTCTCAACGCTCAACTTCTTCCGCCGTCCGTTTTTCGCGTGGCCGTTCAAGCTGTGACCATTGGCGGTCTTGTAAAATTTGGTCACATACATCGGTGGAAGATTTTGCAGGCAGTACTCGGATTCCGCGCGCGCGAAATGCCGGCAGTGGCCGCGGTCGCGCAGTTCATTGGTGACTTGATAAATGATGAACGCCGCGTGCCCGCCCGGCGCCAGCGAGTCGTAGGTTTTCCGCAAGAGTTCCCGCTTTTTCACCGGCTCGAGAATGCTGAAGGGAATGCCCGAGACCACAAAGTCGCAGTGGGCGTGGCCGCGCCGGTGGAGCTCGTCTTGAAGGTTCGCGGCGTCCGCATTCATCACGGCCACACGGCGATTGTGGGCAAACTGTTTGCGCAGATGCTCGGCGAGTTCCGGGTCGAGCTCGAAGAGCAGCAGGTGCGCGTCGGGCTGCATGCGCTGCAGCAGCTCGCGCGTGTGGCAGCCTTCGCCCGGGCCAAACTCCACGATCACCCGCGCCCGCTTGAAATCGATCCGGTCTGCCACGCGCCGCACCAGCGCGCGCGAACTCGGAACGATGGAGGCCACTTGAAAAGGGCGCTTGAGAAATCGCTTCAAAAAAATCACGCTCATGAGTGGCCGGAAAAAGGGCGACACTATTTGCCGCGAGGCGCGCCTTGTCCAGCCATTCAGGCAGCACGATTTTTTTCTCGAAAAAGCCGGTTAATTCATTGACAGCAAATCCGCGATCCCACAGCCTGCGTCCTACAAGGCGGACCGAGGTAATTATAGAAGTTCCGCCCCGCCCCTGAGCTCCACTTATGCATAATCTGATGACGGTTAAAGAGACTGCCGAGTATCTGCGGATTCCGCTGCCCACAGTCTATTACTTGGTTCAACGCGGACAACTTCCGGCGATCCAGATCGGCGGTCGCTGGCGGGTGAAACGCGACGCGCTCGATCGCGACATCCTCCGCAACGAAGAGCAAGGCCAGCCCACTGTGCTCGTGGTCGATGACGACGAAGCGCTGCAAAGCATGTTCAAGCTTTTCCTCAAAAAGAATGGTTACAGCCGGCTGGTGGTCGGCACCGGCAAGGACGCGCTCGCTGCATTCGAGAAGCAAAAGTTCGATCTCTGCTTTCTCGATCTTCAACTCCCGGACATGACGGGCGATGAGGTGTACAAAGTGGTCAAGGACAAGCATCCCGAGGTTCCGATCGTGATCATCACCGGCTATCCGGACAGCGAGATCATGAACAACATTCTCAAGCACGGGCCGGTGACGGTGCTCAAGAAACCGCTGCGCGTGGACGACCTGCAGGAGACTCTGCGCCACCTCGGTCGCAAGGTGAGCCCCGTGCCATCGAAGGCGGCGTAGCGTCCCAGCGCGCGCCGGCATCCTGGCCGAAACGGATGCAGAGTGGAATTCATTGAATCGTTCGGGGCGCGCCGGCAATCTCCGCGCTTTCAATGAAAATCCTCGTCCTCGGCAGCGGCGGCCGTGAACACGCGCTCGTGTGGAAACTCCGGCAGAGCCCGCGCGCGCCGGCGCTCTTTTGCGCGCCGGGCAATGGCGGCATCGGCCAGATCGCGACCCTCGCGCCGATCCCGCTCGGCGAGCAGGAGCGCCTCGTGCAATTTGCGCGCGACGAGCGCATCGACCTCACCGTGGTCGGCCCGGACGATGCGCTCGCGGCGGGCATCGTCGATCGCTTTCAGGCGGCGGGCTTGCGCATCTTTGGTCCCACGCGGCGCGCGGCGCAGCTCGAGTGGTCGAAAGTTTTTGCCAAGGATTTTATGCTCCGTCACGGCATCCCGACCGCGCGGTCGGCAAGTTTTTCCGACAGCGCTGAAGCGCAGAGTTACGTGCGCAAAATGAACACGCCGCTCGTGGTGAAGGCCGATGGGCTCGCGCTCGGCAAAGGCGTGATCGTCGCGCATACGCCGGAGGAAGCGGCGCTGGCGATCCGCGAGATCATGGACGAGCGGAAGTTTGGCGACGCGGGGGAGCGCCTGCTCATCGAGGAATTTCTCGAAGGCCACGAGTGCTCGATCCACGCGCTGGTCGATGGGCGCGGCTGCCTGCTCTTCCCCAGCGCGCAGGATCACAAGCGCGCGCTAGACGGCGACGCGGGACCGAATACCGGCGGCATGGGAGCCTTCAGTCCCGCGACAAAAATCCTGCCGCCGATCCTCACCGCACGCGTGCGCGCGGAAGTGCTCGACCGCTTCATCGCCGGCGTGAAGGCCGACGGCATCGACTATCGCGGGATGCTTTTCCCGGGCCTCATGATCACGCCGCGCGGGCCTCGGGTGCTCGAATTCAACTGTCGATTTGGCGATCCCGAGACGCAGGTGTTGCTCCCGCGGCTCGAGAGCGATCTGGTCGAACTGCTCGAAGCCACCATCGACGGGCGGCTCGCGGAAGTGAGCGCGCGCTGGAAATCGGAGACCGCCGTGTGCGTGGTGATGGCCTCGGGCGGCTACCCCGGCAGCTACGAGACGGGCAAGCCGATCGGCGGACTCGACGCCGTACCCGCCGGCTCTCTGCTTTTCCACGCGGGAACGCGGGTCGATAGCGGGCGGTTCGTCACCGCCGGCGGCCGCGTTCTCGGCGTCACGGCGCTCGCGCCGGATGTGGCCACCGCGCGGCTGCGCGCCTACGCCGGAGTGGATGCGATCAGCTTCGAAGGCGCGCACGTCCGGCGCGACATTGCGGGCAAGGCTCCGAGCGCGTAACCTCGCCGCACTTTATGAAAATCGTCCTCCTGCTCGCGCTGGCCGCCGCCCTGCAACCCGCATGGGCACAGGATTCCCAGCCCGCGGCAGTCGATACTCTCTCGCCGGCCGATCTCGAAGAAATCCTCCCGCTCGTGCGCGAGCACTACATCAAGCCCGAGGCCAGCAGTGAACTCGAACTGAAGCGCGCGACCGTCCAGGGGCTCCTCGAAAGGCTCGGCCCCGGCGCCGCGATCCTGCAAGCGCCCGTGCCCGGAGCGAGCGAGTCGAGCGCCTTTCGCTCCGAGGTGCTCGACCATCGCATCTCATACGTGCGACTCGGCTCGATCGGCGCGGACAATGTGCGCCTGCTCGACGCCGCGCTCGATGAGGCCGCCTCCAAGTCGCTTGGCGCGCTGGTGCTCGACTTGCGCGCCACGCCGCCGGGCAGCGAGTTTGACGAAGCGGCCGAAGTCTGCCGCCGCTTCACGCCGAAAGGCAAAGTGCTCTTCACGGTGCGCAAACCGCGGGTCAACGACGAGCACGTACTCACTTCACGCGACGAGCCGAAATTCCGCGGCGTGCTCGTGGTGCTCGTCGATCACGACAGCGCGGGCAACGCCGAGGTCATCGCCGCCGTGCTGCGCACGCAGGCCCACGCGCTGGTGATCGGGCAGCAGACAAAAGGAGAAGCCGTCGAGTTTGCCGATCTCCCGCTCCCCGACGGCCTGCTCCTGCGGCTCGCCGTGGCCGAGGTGGCGCTGCCCGACAGCGCGCCGGTCTTCCCCGGCGGGCTGAGCCCGGATCTGCGCGTCGAGGTCGCGCAGCAAGACACCGATGCGTTGCTTGATCTCGAGTTGGAGAAAGGAGTCGCCGGGTTTGTCTTTGAAACGGAGCGTCCGAAGATGAACGAAGCCGCGCTCGTAGCGGGGACCAATCCCGACATCGAGGCGATCCAGGCCGCGCAGAAAAACAAAACCGGAAAAACCCGGGCGCCCCTGCGCGACGCGGTACTTCAGCGCGCGGTCGATTTCATCACCACGCTGGGGATCTACGGGGGGAAGTGTTGAGTGTCGAGTGGCGGATTTCAGGTTCGTACGCGCGTCATGTTTATAGAATCGGGGGAAGCCACAGCGCTAAGCTCCGTAAGAGCGATTATTTTTTCGACGGTTCTACAAAACATGTCGCGCCGACGGCGCTGACCCCGCCACTCGACTCTCCCGCGCCACTCAACACTCATCACTCAACACTCAACTTTTCTTCCCACGTGAAGAGATCCCCGCCGTTGCCTCCGATTTCTTCGAGCAGCTTTTCGCAGCGCGCTCGCCACTTGGCGAGGTCGGGAGTTTCCCACGGCCGATCGCCGCTGTGGGGAAAGACGAGGTAGGTCACTTTCAGATCGTTCTCCGCGCGGAGCTCGCCGCTGGCTTTCGGGAAGATTTGTTTGGCGAGGCGCAGCGAGGCTTCGCCGATCTTGAGCGACGGACCGGCGTCGCCGATGAGCGCGGGGTAGAGCGTGCCGCCATGGATGACCACACAGTAGTCGCCGATGGCGGGAGTAAACGCGCCGCCCTTCGATTTCGTGAACATAAATCCCGGCAGCACGATGTAGGGATCGACACTCGCGACCAGGAAGCCGAAGCGTTTTAAGTCCGCGATCTCCGCGCGCAATCGCTCGCGGATGCCCTTCAACTCTTGCTTGCGCTCGGGCGCGATGGCCGGCGCGGCGTACTCGATGTCGTATTGCTTGAGCCTGGCTTCGCGCGGCGGGAGGAAGGAATTGACGGTCGCGGTTTTCTTTTCCCAGCGGTAGCTCGTCATCGGCTGGAAGGTCGCCGAGGCGCCGTCGATCTCCGGCACACGGTCGGGATCGGAGCCGTCGGTATCCGTGTCCATGTCGCTTTGAATGAGAAGCGCTCGGCGTTTCGTCTCCGGGTGCTGGAGTTCGAGGATGGTCTCGCAGTCGAAGAAATTGTGGCGCGAGAGCATCGCATCGAGATGGCGGAGATTGCGCTGAAGGTTGGCGCACTTGAGCCGGTAGAGCTCGTCGAAGACCGGCGAGATGCGCGCCGTCTCGAGCATCGGCGCAAGGCCGGGAATCAAGGCTGGGAGCCGCTCGTTAAGCTTTGCGAGGTCGGCCAGCGAGCGGTGCGGGCGGGGCACTTTCACTTTCACGGTGAGATCGGCCGTGAAGCTCGCGGGATCGTTGCGTTCGATGGTGGCCGTCGCGCCGTGCGTGGTTTCGAGCGTCACGCGAAATTGCATTCCGTTGAAAATTTTCCCGACCTCGATCTTCTTCGCCGGCACGTAAGGCGCGGGCGGCGGAGTGGGCACGGGCGATGGAACCGGAGTCGGAGCAGGCGTTGGCGCCGGAGTAGGCAAGGGGATCGGAGGTGGCGTCGCCGGCACTGGCGGAGGCGGAGGCGGCTGCGGACAACCCGCTTCCATCATCGCCACCGCGACGAGCGCTGCGCAACGCAACGAAAAGAACGCGCCCACCGGCTATCGCCTGAGCAGCACCACGACCGAGAGCACCAGCCCGATCGCGCCAAGAATGCCTTCGACACCCGCAGGCCACCAGCCGTCGCCTTTGAAAAACTTCGGCAGAAAACGCCCCGCAAGCGCGAGCGTGACGATGAGCCCGATGATCTCACCCGGCAGTATCTTACCGGTCTGCAAAAGCCAGCCCGCGACGAGCAGCAACACGCCGGAGAGGCCGCCCGCGACGAGCGAAGGCAGGCTGCCAATATGGAGATAGGCCTGGATGCCGCCGCCGAGCGTGATGAGGCCGAAGAGGTAGTAGAAGATGCGAGTGAGATCGAGCATGGGGGTGAGTGTTGGGCGCGGAGCGGCGGGTGACCAGTGAATTTAGCGAGCGAGGGCTCCTCCAAGGAGCAGCGATTTCTAATCGCCGAATAAACCGCTCCGAGCGATAGCGAGCACTTCAATGAACGGGCCATCGATCATACAGCTTCGAACGCCCCGAGCCCCAGCATTGCCGCAGTTCGAGCGCGCGCCGCGCGACTGGTTGGTTCGGCGATTGTAAATCGCCGCTCTCTGGGGTGCCCGGCCGCCGAGCCTTTCCTACCATCGACCGTCGTGCATCTGCTCGAAAATTTGCGGGCTGGGTTTGACGCGGATCGCTTTCATGGCTTTGACTCGCGCCCTTCCCGTGACTCTCTCTTCCGACCCCGCCAAACCACGCTCGCCGCTGGCTCTCATCTTTCTCACTTTGTTCATCGACATGGTGGGCTTTGGGATCGTGATCCCGGTGCTGCCGCTCTACGCGGAGGGTTCGCAGATCGGCGCCACGCCGCATCAGCTCGCTTGGATTCTCGGAATTTACTCGCTGCTTCAGCTCCTCTGCGCGCCGCTCTTTGGGCGCATCTCGGATCGGGTGGGACGCAAACCGGTGCTCGTCTTCAGCATCCTCGGCACGGCCCTCGGCTTCATCATTCTCGGCGCGGCCAACACGGTGTGGATGCTCATGCTCGGGCGCATCATCGACGGCGCGAGCGGCGGCAATATCTCGACGGCGATGGCGTGCATCGCCGACGTGACGACGAAAGAAAATCGCTCGAAAAATATGGGCCTCGTCGGCGCGGCCTTCGGGCTCGGGTTTGTGATCGGGCCGGCGCTCGGCGGCGTGCTCAGTCACAAGATTTCGCTCTCCGCGCCGTTCTATTGCGCGGCGGCTCTCGCGCTCCTCAATGCGCTGCTCGTCTTCGCGCGGCTCCCGGAAACTTTAACTGCTGAGTCCCGAGAGCGCGCCCGCCATCGCGCAACCATCGGTGAAGTCTTCCATGGAGGACGCACGGGGATGATCACGGCGATCCTCGCGGGCCAGCTCGCGACGGTCACTGGCTTTTCGATCATGACGGCGCTCTTCGCCTTGTACTGTGAGAAGCGCTTCGGCTACGACACCGCGAAGGTCGGCTACCTGCTGGCCTACGTGGGCCTGCTCGGAGTGCTTTTCCAAGGCGGCCTGCTGCGCCGCCTGCTTCAGCGTCCGATCGAAAAGCAGCTCGCCGTCATCGGCGCGGCGCTGCTCGCACTCAGCATGGCAGCGTTGCCGTTCGCGGCTTCGCTCGGTGCACTGCTCGCGGTGTGCTTCGGCATTTCGCTGGGAAATAGTTTCGTCACGCCCACACTCAACGGCCTGGCTTCGCGCACCACCGACGCGCATTGCCAGGGCCGCCTGCTCGGCCTCATGCAGAGCGCCGGAAGTCTCGGGCGTTTCCTCGGACCGATGATCGGTTTTGCCCTCGTGGCGCTCGATCCCGCGCGACATTATGCGCGCAGCTCCTTCTTCGCCAGCGCCGCCATCCTGCTGCTCGCGATGGTGTGCATCCTCTTCGTCTTTCCCGCTCCACAGTCCACCGCCATTCCTGACGCCATCCCCGAATCCTGAACCATGATCCCGCTTGAAGATTCTTTTTTCGACATCGTAGGCAAAGCCATGCGCGGCTTGAAACTCGCCGACAGCGAAGTGGCCGCTCGCACCGGCGTGGCTGCGGATCAAGTGCAGAAGCTGCGCGACGGCGTATGGGACGAAACGGTCGCGCGGGCCGTGGCGCCGGTGCTCGGGCTGAATGCGGATGCGCTCGCGGCCGCGGGCAATCGCATGTGGACTCCACAGCCCATCGCGCTCGAGGGGCTCGCGCAATTCAACACGCCCTTCGAAGACATGACGGTGAACTCCTACCTCGCGTGGCATCCCGCGAGCAACGTGGCCGTCGCCTTCGACACCGGCGCGGATTGCTCGGGAGTGCTCGCACTTCTCTCGGAGAAAAAACTGAAACTCAAATACGTGCTGCTCACCCACACGCACGGCGATCACATCTTCGATCTCGACCGGCTCAAGGAAAAGACCGGCGCGCCGGCCTTCGTGGGCGACCGCGAGCCGACCTCCGGCGCGGAGACCTTCCCAGTCGGGCGGACGTTTGAAGCCGGCGCGCTCACCATCGAGACGCGCCTCACCTGGGGCCATTCGCCGGGCGGCATCACCTTCGTCATTCGCGGCCTCGCGCGGCCCGTGGCCATCGTCGGCGATTCGATCTTTGCCGGCTCGATGGGCGGCGGTGGCATCGACTACGCCGCCGCACTGCGCAACAACCGCGAGCAAATCCTCACGCTCCCCGACGAGACCGTCCTGTGCCCCGGGCACGGCCCGCTCACCACCGTCGGCGAGCAGAAGATGCACAACGCCTTTTTCGCGGGTCGCTCATAGCTGCCGAAAAAAATCTTAAAAAAATTATTGACGCTCTCGCGCCGGATTGGTAATCCATGCGCCTTCATTCGTCCTCAAAGAAACAAATTCTACTACTCCATCAACCACCACGTTATGAATGCAAACCCGCTAAAGAAATGGGCCACAGCCCTCGCAGCAGCCGCCACGATCACCACAGCCGCAAGCGCGGCTTTTATCGCGCCAAATACCCCCTTCACACCGGGTGTTCCACTGGCCCCTGGAACCAGTTTCGCCTCCGACCCGACCCTCGCCGGAACGGTCGCCGGAGATCAAACCGTTTCGTTCACCGATATCAGCCCGGTTCCCGCGTTTTCAGGCACACTGCGCTCCGTCGTAGTGCGAAATACCGCGGGTTTGCTCGACTTCTACGTGCAGCTCGCCAACACGTCCCCGTTCCAGGTGAATGTCGACCAGGAAATATTCCGGCTCACGCTCAGCGGATTCAACGGGGTCGGCACTGGACCCGGTGACCTGCTCAACGTCAATTTTCGGACCGATGGTCTCGCGGGAATCACCGGCGCCGGTGTGGTCAACAATGGCACCGTGGCGCCGACCACTGGTGACCGCGATCCGGGCATCCCGTTTCGTGGCGTTGGCTTCAACTTCGGCAGCTTCCTGGATGATCCCGCAAATAATGTCGATCCCGGCGAGACCAGCAGATTCCTGCTGATCCGGACCAACGCGACCGCATTTAACTCCGTGTCGAATATCGGCATCGTCTCTGGAGCGGGCACTGCCTTCGCAAGGAGCTTCGCCCCGGCGATCCCTGAGCCTGGCAATCTGCTCGGCGGGCTCGGCCTCATTCCGCTGCTTGGCTATCTCGAGTTGGGTCGCTTCCGCCGCCGGAGCCCGGTGGCTTCCCAAGCCTAAGCTCACCTCAAGAGAGCCGCATTTCACTCCCCTCGTTCCCGATTCGGAACGAGGGGAGTTTTGTTTTCCGCCGAAATCAAAATTCCATGGCCGCCGACAACGAACGCAAGACTCCCGACCAGCGCCACCGGATGACGGACATCGACCGTCTGCGCCACTCCGCCGCGCACGTGCTGGCCACAGCGATCCTGCGCATCTGGCCCGAGGCGCAATTCGCGGCGGGGCCACCGGTGGAGAATGGATTCTATTACGATCTCGAAATGCCGCACCGCATTTCGCCGGAAGATTTTCCGAAGATCGAGGAGGAGATGAAAAAGGAGATCAAGGCCAACCACGTTTTTGAAAAGTCGATCGTCTCGCGGGAAGAAGCCATCGCACTCTCGCACAGCGGCCGGCTCGGCGGACTCAGTGAGCGATCTGGCAACCCAAGCAAGTTCAAGATCGGCAACCTGGAAGACATTCCCGAGGGTGAGGACATCTCCTTATTTAGAAGCGGCGACTTCCTCGATCTCTGCGCCGGGCCGCACGTGATGCGCACGGGCAACATCGGCGCCTTCCGACTTACCCACGTCGCCAGCGCCTATTACAAGGCCGACGAAAAGAACCCACAACTCCAACGCATCTACGGCACCGCCTTTAAGAACAAGACGGAGATGGAGGCTTACTTCACGATGTTGATAGAAGCGAAGAAGCGCGATCATCGAAAGCTGGGCAAAGAAATGGAGTTATTCTGTTTCGACGACGACGTCGGCCCCGGCCTCCCGCTCTGGCTCCCCGCCGGCACGGTCTTGATCGAGGAGTTGGAAACGCTGGCAAAGGAGACGGAGTTCGCCGCGGGTTATGTGCGGGTAAGAACACCGCACATAGCCAGGGAGAACTTATATCTAACCAGCGGGCACTTGCCTTACTACGCGGATTCGATGTTCCCGCCGATGACGCTGGGAGACAGGCTTCCCAGCCTGTCTCGGCCAGCAGGCTTCCAGCCTGCTGAGAACGTCGAGCTGGAATCCCATCCGCCGAGTCAGGCTGGAAGCCCGACTTTCGATCGCTACTACCTCAAGGCCATGAACTGCCCGCACCATCACAAGCTCTTCGGAGCGGTGCCGCGGAGTTATCGGGACTTACCACTTAGACTGGCGGAGTACGGGACATGTTATCGTTACGAGCAGAGCGGTGAGTTATTCGGACTAATGCGCGTGCGCTCCATGCAGATGAACGACGCGCATATCTACTGCACCGAGGCGCAGTTCGAGGAGGAGTTTAATGCGGTGAATGAGATGTATCTCAAGTACTTCAAGATTTTCGGGATCGAGAAGTATCTCATGCGTTTCTCCACCCACGATCCCGCGAGGCTGGGAGAGAAATTTGTGAACGAACCCGAACTGTGGCTTAAGACCGAGGAGATGGTGCGCGGTGTCCTCCAGCGCAGCGGCATTAACTACGTCGAGGTACCTAACGAAGCCGCCTTCTATGGCCCGAAGATCGATGTCCAGATGCGGAATGTTCACGGCAAGGAAGAGACAGCCTTCACCGTCCAGTATGATTTCGTCATGCCGAAACGGTTCGAGCTGCGCTACATTGACGCGGACGGGCAAGAACGCGAGCCGATCGTCATCCACCGCTCATCGATTGGTGCCATCGAGCGGATCATCGCCTTC
>JBBRXP010000027.1:0-43816 GCA_038238555.1 Chthoniobacterales bacterium
AAGACCAAATCCTGCCCGACTTGAACGGCGTGGCCATGCCATCGCCATTTAAATTCACCAAACGCGGGAAGGCTGGGATCGAAGTTAGCGAGGTCTTTTCCGGGCTGGGCGATCACGTGGACAAAATGGCGATCATCCGTTCGATGCACACGGATATTCCCGCCCACGATGTCGCGACCGTGCTCATGAATACCGGCTCGGCCCGGCTGATCAGGCCGAGCGTCGGCGCTTGGGCGCTTTATGGACTGGGTAGCGCGAACCAAAACATGCCCGGTTACATTTCACTCCGGCCGGGCGGCGGTCTGCCACCGGGAGGCGCGCCGAACTGGGGTTCCGCCTTTCTTCCGGGCGACCTGCAGGCGACCAGCATCAATACCAAGGCCGCGACGGCTGAGGAAATGATCCAAAACATCCGCAATGATTACTTCTCGCGAGAGGAGCAGCGACGCCAGCTTGATCTCGTCCAGAAGCTCAACGCCATTCACAGTCGCAGTTTGCAAAAGGACCCGCAATTGGAGGCGCGCATCCAATCGTTCGAAATGGCGTATCGCATGCAGGCCGAAGCGACGGACGCCTTCGATTTATCGAAAGAGTCTCAAGCCATTCGGGATCTTTATGGCGACACGCCCCAAGGACGGCAATTGCTGATCGCGCGCCGGCTCGTGGAACGCGGCGTGCGCTTTGTGCAAGTCTGGGCCGGTGGATGGGATCATCACACGGATGTGAAGGGCAATCTGCGCAGGCAAGCCGAGCAGATCGACAAGCCGGTCGGCGCGCTGCTCAAGGATCTCAAGCAACGCGGAATGCTCGATGACACGCTCGTGATTTGGGGCGGCGAATTCGGACGCACCCCGCGCCACGACAAGCAGGCGCGCGGCGAGCCGGGCCGCGACCATCATCACCGCGCCTTCTGTTCGTGGATGGCCGGCGGCGGAGTCAAGGGCGGGCAGGCTTACGGCGCGACCGACGAGTTTGGTTACGACGTGGTGCAAGACAAGGTGCACGTTCACGATCAGCACGCGACCATCCTGCACCTGCTCGGCTTCGATCACGAGAAGCTCACCTATCGTTACAATGGCCGCGACTTCCGCCTCACCGATGTCTTCGGCAACGTGGTCAAGGATCTCATCGCCTAAACTTTTCCCGACATGACCTTCAGCGTCCAGCGCGTGTGCGCCGCCACTTTTATTGCGGCACTGAGTTCCGCATTCACCGCCTTCGCAGGCGCGCCGTCCGATCTCGCGCAGCTCGATTTCTTTGAAAAGAAAATCCGCCCAGTCCTGGTGGAGAGCTGTTACGAGTGCCACAGCGCGGAGAGCAAAAAGGTCAAAGGCGGCCTGCTGCTCGACACGCGCGAGGGACTGCTGCAAGGCGGCGATACGGGGCCGGCCATCGTCCCCGGCAATCCAAAGAAGAGCCTCTTTCTCATCAGCATGCGCCACGAGGACAAGGATCCCGACATGGCCATGCCGCCAAAGAAGGACAAGCTGCCGGACTCGGTCCTCGCCGACTTTGAGCAGTGGGTGAGGATGGGCGCGCCCGATCCGCGTTCCGGCAAGACCCTCGCCAAGTCCGCCACGTGGGATGCCGCGAAGGCGGCCGACCACTGGGCGTACAAGAAAGTCTCGAACCCGCCGGTGCCGAAGCCTGCGGATCCGCAACACTTCGCGCAGAATCCCATCGACAGTTTCGTCCTCGCGAAGCTCGCGGAGAAGAAACTTCAGCCATCAGCGAAGGCCGACAAGCACTCGCTCATTCGTCGCGTCACCTACGATTTGATCGGCCTGCCGCCCACGCCCGCGGAAGTCGATGCGTTCGTAGCCGACACGTCACCGAATGCTTTTGAAAAAATTGTCGATCGTCTGCTCGCCTCGCCGCGCTACGGCGAGCGCTGGGGCCGGCACTGGCTCGACATCGCCCGCTACGCCGATACGACCGGCGACCGGCAAAACGGCGGCAAGCGCCAGCCGCTCCTGCCCCACGCATGGACTTACCGCGACTACGTGATCGAGGCATTCAACAAGGATCTTCCCTACGACCGCTTCCTCGTCGAGCAGATCGCCGCCGACCGTCTGCCCGAAACGCAAGGCGATAAGTCACGCCTCGCCGCACTGGGTTTTCTCACGGTCGGCAAGCGCTTCATGGGAAATGAAAACGATGCCATCGACGATCGCATCGACGTGGTGACCAAGGGTCTCATGGGCATCACCGGAGCGTGCGCCCGCTGTCACGATCACAAGTTCGACCCCATCCCGACGAAAGATTACTACTCGCTCTACGGAGTCTTCACCAGCAGCGAGGAAGTGAAGGATGGAGCGCTGCTGGCCGATCCGGAGAAGAACCCGGACTACAAAGATTTCCAGGCCGAAGTCGCAAAGGTCGAGGAAGAACTCGAACGTTACCGCGAGACCGAGGCGGCGAGCCTGCTTTCCGGGATGTTGGAAAAAGCCGGCGACTACATGCTCCTGGCGCACGAAGGCACGCACACCACCGACAATCGAAAAAAAGGCGACAACTTCCGCTCCGTCGCCCGCGACAAAGGATTAAAATCTGAACTGGCGGCCATCTGGTTCGACCGAATCAAAGACATTGAAAGCGGCAAAAAGAACGACGCGATCTTCGGACCTTGGATGCAGTTCGCCGCATTGCCCGACGACAAGTTTGCCGAGAGTGCGCCGGCGATCGTGAAAGAAGTCACGGGCTCCGCGGAGATCAACCCCGCAATTGCGAGGGCCTTCTCGGCCAAAACGCCCGCGTCTTTGAAAGATGTCGCGGCCATCTACACCGAGGTACTCGGCACCCTCCACAAGCAATTGAAACTCGGAGAATTTCTCGGCTACAAGAGTGGCGGACGGGGCCGCTTCGATATCGCGCAGACCGAAGTCACTCTCCCGGATGGCGACATGGACTCGTTGCGCAAGCAAGTGTACGGCAGCCAATCCACGCTGTTGCCGGACGAGAGAGTCATGGCTCGCGCGCTCGGCAATCAATTCACCAACCAGCAGGGCTACATCCGAGGCAAGATCGTGAACCTCGAGATCACGCATCCCGGCGCCCCCGTGAAAGCGATGGCGGTGGAGGATCGGTCGAACCCGAGAGACGCCGTCGTGCTCATCCGTGGCGAACCCGCCAACCGCGGCCCCGTGGCTCCGCGTCAGTTCCTGGCCGTCCTTTCCGGTGAGAACCGCAAGCCCTTCACCGACGGCAGCGGCCGCCTCGAAATGGCCAAATTGATCGCGAGCCGCGACAATCCTCTCACCGCGCGAGTGCTCGTGAATCGAGTGTGGCAATGGCATTTCGGGCAGGCGATCGTCCGCACCGTCAGCGACTTTGGCACCCGCTCTGAACCGCCCACGCATCCTGAGATGCTCGACTGGCTCGCCACCTGGTTCATGGAGAATGGCTGGTCGATGAAAAAGCTTCATAAGCTCATGATCCTCTCCGGCGCCTACCAGCAGGACAGCCGCGCGAACGCCGCCGGCACGCGCGCCGATCCCACCAATCAGTGGCTCTGGCGCTACAACATTCAGCGCCTCGATTTCGAGGAAGTGCGCGATACGCTGCTCACCGTAGGTGGCAAGCTCGACCTTACCATGGGCGGCCAGCCCTTCCCCCTCGCGGGGGCAGCCAATGGAATGTCGAAAGGAAAATACGGCGCGACCGATCTCAGCGCCTCGAAAGTGAATCAGAACCGCCGCACCATTTACGCCTTCATCGACCGCTCCGCACTCCCGGAAATGTTTGGCACCTTCGACTTTGCCAATCCCGACATGAGCACCGGCGAGCGCGTGCTGACCACCGTGCCGCAACAGGCGCTCTTCATGATGAACAGCCCTTTCGTGGCCGAGCAGGTGAAGAACCTTCTCGCTCGATCCGACTTCCCGGCCGCCGGCACGGACGAAGAAAAAGTGCGCTTCATCTTCCGCACCGCTTTCCAGCGCGCGCCGCGGGCGCAGGAACTTCAACTCGCGTTGGAATTTCTCCGCCGCGATGCCGGCCAGTCCGGACAAGCCGCGCCGGTCAACATCGCCGACACCGCGAATGGCGGCGGAAAAAAATCCTTTAGTGTGAACTCGCTGAACACTTGGGAGCGTTACACACAAGTGGTGCTGCTCACCAACGAACTGATCTTCGTGAACTAACAAGTGCTCTTTGCAGCGATTCGCGTCGCGAGCGTGTCGAGACAGAAGCCAGATTACCTTTTGGGCACTTCATGGGGGGCGATAAGGTCGCGGTGCTCCGAGGGCAATAGGCGCTCTGGGAAACTGGTGGGGAGATGCGAAAAAAATAACCTCTCCATGAATAAGCATCGCCATTCGTTATCTCTGACATGCCTCTTCGTTGCCGCGTGCAGCGCGGTGGTGTTGCACGCCGGCGGCGACCGCTTCAAAGACGTTCCTCTACTTACAAAGGAAAAGATTCCCGTGAGCGGCGACGCTCATAGCGCTTTTGTGCCCGCGGATGATGCCATCGTTGGATTCATGGTGGCCAAGGGTATTCCGGCAGTGTCATTTGCGCTGAGCAAGAATGGAGTGCTACTCCACAGCCGCTCCTTCGGCTGGGGCGATGCGGAGTTAAAAACACCGCTGCCGACGGGCCTGAGTATGAGGCTGGCTTCCATAACAAAGCCGATCAATCGAGCGGCCGTTCAAACGCTTCTGGATGAGGGCAAACTGAAAGCGGACGACCGCGTCTTTGATTTACTCGACCTAGGAAAGCTCGCGAATAACAAGCTCGACCCGCGCTGGAGGGACATCTCGATTCAGCACCTGCTCGATCACAAAGGCGGGTGGGATCGCGGAAAATCCGGCGATTTTACTTATCGCTCGAAAGCCATCTGCGAGGAGCTTCATGTTCCGCTGGATAAGATGGGTCCGATGCATCTTGTAAAGTGGGCGCTTGCCAGACCGCTCGACTTCGATCCCGGTGCGCGCGATGTCTATTCGAACTTCGGTTACATCCTGCTCGCTTGTGTCATTGAAAAGAAAAGCGGCAAGAGCTTCCTGGATTATTTGCGGGCCACCGTGGGCAAGACCTCGGGGATGACCACGCTGATGATCAGCCGCTCCGATCCCGAAGATCGATTGCCCGCCGAAGCCTGGTATTGCCTGCATCCCGAATACACCGCGCGTGAGCATCCTCTGAGCCTGCGCATCGAGAGCAAGGATGGCTCTGGCGGGCTGGCATGTTCAGCGGATGATTACTGCCGCTTTTTGGAGCACTACTACATCAACGGCCAACCGCGCCGGGCCGGCGGCCGTTACAGCTTTATGTTTTTCGGCAGTACCAGCGGGGTCACTTCCGTATGCGTGCAGCGTCCCGATGGCATCTGCTACACCGCCATCTGCAACCGGCGTCCGAAGGGCAGTGCCGAGTGGAACCGCGAGTTAAAGGATGCGATTGACTCCGCGGTCAACGCCGTGGCGGATAAGCTATGAGGTCGTTGCTCTACTTATCCGCCGCGTGAAACCATTGCTCATCCTGTTGTTAGGCGCTTTCACGTATGCCCTCCAATAAGTTCGGATTCGAGATGCGTGAACTGGTGTTGAACCCGTTCAAGATGCACTTATCCGACGCAATTATGGCGGCGCATCTCGCCAAGCACGCCGAGAGCCGCCCGGAGATCAAAGCTATGCACAGCCGCACCGCGGTTGCCCACGCGGTATTCGCCCTGGAGTGCGCCGCCAACTGCTTTCTTACGTTGGTTCCGCGCAATCACCATTTTCGCGACAAGGCTGAGTTGTGGACAGCCCTCGACAAGTTCGACCTCTACCTCCTCTCGCTTCCCGGAAACCCAAAACTTCCACGAGGCGAACCGAAGCTGAAAGCCGTCCAAGAACTCTTCAAGATTAGAGACCGACATGTTCATCCTCGCTCGATGCACTTGGAGGTTTCCGAGCCATCCAATCCAGCCGCTGCCTTCAAAGTCAAGTGGCCGGACACCGTCCCGATTCCTATGGCACCAGCTTCGTTCATTTGGTCGCATACCGACGCATCCACAGCCATCAACATTGTCCTCGATTTTCTTCGCTTTTTCCTGGGCGTCGCCGGACTGACTTCGAGCCAGGTTATCACCAATCTCTCCACGCTGATGGTCTGCGAGGACGGCAAGCGCCGCGCCGACGTAGGCAACTTCGACAAAGCCTTAAAACTCGCTTCATCCATAGACGTTGATGTGTGCTTTCTGCTCCCAACGAACGGCTAACAATGCCCCTGCAGCTAACCGCTCCGGCTGTCACGGTAGCTGCTATTCTACGTTCGAGAGTCTCTCGTTCGAGCCACCTTTCTCTCTAGCTCGTGTGCCCTCACTTCGCTCCACCCTCGCAGCTACCGCGCCAGCCTCCGCGGTAGCTGAGCTTGAGTCGTTAGTGTTCGCATTCTCCGCGAATACTTATGCCCAGAAACGATCTGCTGATCGTCGGCCAGGGACCGGATGGACATCCACCGACGACGCAGTGCCCCCCCTGCAAGGCCGGACCTCGAGAAGAGTAACTCAAAGAAGACAAAGTAAGATGCCCGACCCGGTTCCATCACGCGGGTTAACTTCCATCCTCTGCCCTCTGCTCATAGAAAACGTGCGAGGATCGGCCGCAACTTTTCGGCGGTTGCAGGCGGCCAGAATTTGCGGTCGGTCACGAGGGCGGCGTCCAGCGCGCGGTGCTCGGGCCATGCGGGCTCGGTGGGGATTTGCGGGATGACTCGCGCAAGGATGGCTTTGGCGGTCTCGGCATTTGCGAGCAAATGGCCGATCACGGCGCCGGCGGTCACCGGTTCCTCCTCGATCTTCCAGCAGTCGTAATCGGTGACCATCGCCATGGTCGCGACGGCGATCTCGGCTTCGCGGGCAAGCTTCACCTCGCCGAGATTGGTCATGCCGATGACATCGAAGCCGAGCCGCCGGTGGGTCTCGCTCTCGGCGCGCGTGCTAAATTGCGGGCCGTCCATATTCACATACACTCCGCCGCGATGCATGGTGTGGCCCAGCGCGCGGCCCTCTTCGTGGAGAAGACGCTGAAGGGGCGCGCAGATCGGGTCGGCAAAGGAAACGTGAGCCGCGATGCCTCCGCCGAAGAAGGTTTGGAGCTGGCTGGTGCGATCGAAGAATTGCGAAGGCAGCACGATGTGCCGCGGCGCATAGCGTTCCTGCAGACTGCCGACCGCCGTCACACACACCATCCAGCGCACGCCCAGCGACCGCAGCGCCCAGATATTTGCGCGATGATTCAACTCGTGCGGCAGCAGGCGATGCCCGCGCCCATGTCGCGGCAGGAAAAAAATCTGCCGTCCCGCGAGCTGTCCGCCGACTATGGTATCCGAAGGCGATCCGAACGGCGTCTCGACTGTGTGCTCGGTCACGTCGTGAACGCCCTCGATCTGGTATAGGCCGCTGCCGCCGATGATGCCGATGGCTGGAGGATGCACGAGGCGGAGGGTGCCGGTGGAAATTGAAAGTGGAAAGTGGAATGGCGCGCCGGCACTCCACTTTCCACTTTCACTTTCTCTCAGGCCTTAAAATATCTCTGACGAGCGCCAAGCAAGAGGCGATGCCGTCGCCGGGCGTGCAACACAGCGAGAATGCGAATTTCGGAGTTCGTGAGTACGAAGAAAACCCCAAAAGGAAAGACCGTGAGATTGATCCGCCGGATGCCCGCGAACCGGACCGAGAAATGCGCCGGGCCAGCACATAGCCGTCGGTAGGTCGCCAGAAAGTCGGCTCCCAACCGCTCGCCAAGCCCCAGCTCCTGCTGTTCGTACCACTCGAACGCCTCCTGCAGGTCAGCCCTGACCAGTGGATGTCGCTTTGGAACGGGCATCGGCAAACTCTTGAAACATCGTCTTCACGTCAGCTTCCGCAAAAGGCACGAGCGTCTCCGGATGTTGCTCGATCTCCCGGAGCCGGCGTGTGAGTTCGGCCTTCTGCGCGTCGCTCATGTCGTCTTCGTTCGCTAACTCTGGTCCAGCGATTTCGTCTTCGTGGTCGTAAAACCAGGAAGCAAACTTACGGCGCTCCTTCTCCGAGAGTTGCAGCACGTTGCTTTCGAGTTCGGCGAGATTCATGCCAGGGAGATTAATTAAAGCCGGGGTCTCTTCAACTTTCCACTTCTTCCCATGCCACCTTGGAAATCCTTTCGCCACCGTCTCGAAGCGCTCGGTTGCCGCTTGCTCGAAGGTGGCATCCCGCGACTCGCGCGAAGCAATTGCGTGCGACTCGGCAACGCGCTGGGCGACCTGACCTATCGCTTCGATACGCGGGGGCGCGCGGTGGCGCTGGCGAATCTCGAGTGCGTCTTTGGCGAGCGCTACTCGGCGGCGGATCGCCGCGACATTGCGCGGGCGTCGTATCGCAACTTCGCGCGTACGATGCTCGATCTTTTCTGGGCCCGGCGGCTCTTGCGTGCCGACGCTCGCGCCTTGATGCAGCACGAAGGAGTCGAGCGTCTGCGCGATGATCTCGCGCGCGAAATGCGCGGCGCGGTCTTCCTGTGTGTGCACCAGGGCAATTGGGAGTGGGCAAACATCAGCAGCGGCTTCTTCGGCTTTCACAACGCGGTGGTGACCGAGAGCTTCGCCAACCCGCGGCTCGGTGTGATCTTCAATCGCCTGCGGCAAATCTCCGGCCAGACGATGATCCCGCAGGAAAACTCGCTGGTGCGAATGTTGAAGATCGTGAAACGCGGAGGCACCACGGGCATCCTCATCGATCTCAATCTGCGTCCCTCGCAGGCGGCGACAGTGATCGAAGGTTTCGGAATGAAGATGTGCGTGCCGCTGCTGCACGCCGTGCTCGCGCAACGCGCCGGCGCCTTGCTCGTGCCCATCGAGACTGAGCCGCGGGCCGACGGTTCGTGTCGCGTGATCGTGCATCCCGGCCTCAGTTTTTCGCGCGAGACCGCCTTGCAGCAGATCGCGCAACAGTGCTGGGATTTCTTCGAGCCGATCATCCGCGCGCGGCCCGAGTTGTGGCTGTGGCCCTACAAACACTTTCGCTACAAGCCCAAAGATGCCGCCCGGCCATATCCCTTCTACGCGCACGAGTCGGAGAAGTTTGAGAAGCTGCGGGACTCGTTGAGCGTTGAGAGTTGAGAGACTTCTTTGACAACCGCCGCCCCGACCTATCCATTGCGCCCCATGAATCGCCTCCTCTCCCACTTCCTCGCCCTCGCGGGACTCGTGCTCCTGGCGGGCTGCGCCGGCGGTCCGCTCGGCGGGCCGTATCACGTCACTGCTTACAAGCCGCACAATCCAAATGCCGTGCGGGTGAAAGTTTCCACCTCGACGCAGAACATCTACGTGATGGAAGGCGACCGTTGCCTCATGGCCGTGCAGAGTTGCGTGGGTGAGCACGGCAGCACGCCAGCGGGCAATCACACCATTTTCAACAAGATTAAAAACAAGCGCTCCGGCAGCTTCGGCTTTACTCGCGTCGGCGCGCCGGCGGACATCCACAAGGGGCAGTCGGTCGCGGTCGGTTATCCAATGGCGTACTGGTGCGAGTTCGCGCCGGCTTACGGCTTTCATCAAGGCTTCGTCTGGTCGGTGCCGCGCACGCACGGGTGCATCCGCCTGCACAAGGAAGCGGCGGCCCGGCTCTTTGCGCTGGTGAAGATCGGCACGCCGGTGAACGTCGCATCCACACAGCCGGAAGACGCCACCATCGGGCGCACCGTGCGCCGGCTCGACCAGCGCAACGATCCCAATCCGCCGACCGCGCTGCTCATGTCGGACAAGTATTTCATCGATCCGCCGGGGCCGCTGCTAGTCGAACAGTGATGCCGCATTCTTCGGAGGAGAAGAAAGATGCCAGTCGCTGAAAACGCCGCCGCCGCTCCCGCCAAGCGCGTCAATCTCCGCACGCCCGACGTGATGGCGGCGGTGCAGGCGCAAGTCGAGACGCACTACCGCAGCGAAGTGGTCGAGCGCCTGCGCGCCGGCGGCGGCACGCTCACCTGCGACGGCGTGACGGTGCGGCTCGCCAAGCAGTTTGGCTTTTGCTACGGCGTCGAGCGCGCCATCGACCTGGCTTACGCGGCCGCCAAAGTCTTCACCGAACGGCGGCTCTTTATCCTCGGCGAGATCATCCACAATCCGGAGGTCAACCAGCAGATCGCCGAGCTCGGCATCAAGAACCTGCTCGGCAAATCGCCCGAGGCCGACGTGAGCGAACTGACCGCGGAGGACGTCGTCATCGTGCCGGCCTTCGGCACCGACGTCACCACGCTCGCGCAGATCAAGGACATCGGCTGCCAGATCGTGGATACCACGTGCGGCGATGTGATGAGTGTGTGGAAGCGCGTGAAACAAAACGCGCAGGACGACATGACTTCCATCATCCACGGCAAGGCCATGCACGAAGAGACCAAGGCCACGGCGTCGCGCGCGCTCTTCGGAGGCCAGGGGCACTACCTCATCGTGCTCACGCTCGGCGACACCGACTTTGTGTGCGACTACATCCGGCGCGGCGGCGACAAGGTGGAATTTCTCCGGCGCTTCGACGGCGGCTACAGCCCGGGCTTCGATCCCGACCGGCACTTGCGCCGCGTCGGCGTGGCCAATCAAACCACCATGATGCGCGGCGAGACCGAGGAAGTGCAGCGCCGCATCATGGCAGCGATCCGCGACCGCGATGGCGAGGCGGCATCGAAACAAAACTACCGCTTCTTCGACACCATCTGCGGCGCCACGCAGGAGCGGCAGGACGCGCTGCGCGACATGCTGCAGGATCGGATGGATCTGCTGCTGGTGGTGGGCGGCTACAACAGCTCGAACACATCGCACCTTGCGGAGATGGGCGAAGCGTTGCTGCCGACTTACTTCATCCGCAATGCCACCAAGCTCGAGAGCCGGCAGTGCATCGTGCACTACAAGAGTCACGAGAGGCGGGAGATCGCGACCGAAGGCTGGCTGCCGCCGCAACCCATCGTGGTCGGCATCACCGCCGGCGCGAGCTGCCCAAATAACTTGATCGAAGAAACCATCCTGCGGCTCTTTGCGCTGCATGGAGTGGAAGCGGCACGGCTCCTCGGCGTGTAGGACCACATCAATTCATCCTCGAATTGCGACGTGGGTCGGCGTAAGAGGGACCACTCATTCCATGAAAAAGAAACCGATTCGTTCCTCCGCAAACTCCTCCATGAAGTCCGCTCCGATGACGCGCCGCCGCGCGCTGCGCACGGTCTTCTGCGCCAGCGCCGCGCTTTCACTCAATCTGCACCGCCGCGTGC
The DNA here is from genome assembly GCA_038238555.1 of Chthoniobacterales bacterium. Taxonomy (GTDB): domain Bacteria; phylum Verrucomicrobiota; class Verrucomicrobiia; order Chthoniobacterales; family Chthoniobacteraceae; genus JANNXQ01. The sequence goes on from JBBRXP010000027.1 coordinate 11,223, forward strand.
TCGGCGCCGCCGCGGCCGACGATCTTCACTGGCTCACGATCGGAGACTTTGGGAGCATGGAACCGCCGCAGATGGCCGTGGCCAACGGCATGCAAAGCTACATCTCGCGCCTCGGCCTCAAAGCTCCGGGCCTGCTCCTGCTCGGCGATAACTTTTACAAGAAGATGGAAGGCGGCTTGAAAAGCGAACGCTGGAAAACGGGCTTTGAAGACATCTATCCGGCCGCCGTCTTTCCCGGTCCCGTGCCAGTGGTGCTCGGCAATCACGACTATCACGACAACGCCGGCGGAGAGCAGACGCAGCTCGCTTACGCCCGGTTGCCCGGCGCCCGCTGGACGCTGCCGGACAAGTGGTATCGGCTGGATTTTCCCGCGGCCAATCCGCTGGTGACCTTCCTCTTCCTCGATACCAACCATCGCCTCATCAGCGGCGCCGACGAAAACACCGGCAAACCGAAGAACTCACTGACGGCCGAGGAAGAAGCCGCGCAGTGGAAGTGGCTGAAGGCGGAACTGGAAAAGCCGCGCGCGCCGTGGACGGTCTGCGTGGGGCACCATCCCGTGTACAGCAACGGCAAACACGGGGACACCAAAGCGCTCGTGAAGGAGCTGGCGCCGCTGCTGGAACAATATCGCGTCCCGATCTATCTCTGCGGACACGATCACGACCTGCAGCATCTCGAACTCGAGAATCGGAAAACTTCCTTCGTGGTTTCCGGGGGCGGCGGCGCGCGCGTGCGGGACTTGAAACAAACCGAGCGCGGCCGATTCGGCCAGCCGGTGTATGGCTTCACGCATCTGCAAGCAGGCCCGCAACGCCTGATCTTCCGGCACGTGGACGCCAACGGAAAACAACTCCACGCCTTCGAAAAGCACGCCGACGGAACTTTCAAAGTGCACGAAGGCTGAAAGGCCACGCTCGTGTGCGGGCGCGACAGGCGACAAGAGTGTCGCCTCTCCTAGGATTCTTCATACCATGAAAGTCATTCCATTTCTCCTCGCCAGGCTCCTTCCGTGTCTTCTGTGTTTTCCGTGGACCATGTCGGCCGCTGCGCGCCTGCCAAACATCGTCATCCTCTTCATCGACGACCAGGGCTACGGCGACATCGGCCCTTTTGGCGCGAAGGGTTACACCACGCCGGCGCTCGACCGCATGGCGGCGGAGGGACGCAAGTTCACCAACTTCCACGTGCCGCAGCCGGTCTGCTCGGCATCCCGCGCGGGGCTGCTCACGGGATGTTATCCCAACCGCATCGGCATCCACGGCGCGCTCGGGCCCGCCGCGAAACACGGAATCGCGGATTCGGAGATGACGCTCGCGCAACTCGTGAAGCAAAAGGGTTACGCGACCGGCATGGCGGGCAAGTGGCACCTCGGCACGCCACGACAATTTCTCCCGACCCATCATGGCTTCGACGAATACTTCGGCCTGCCTTACTCGAACGACATGTGGCCGCTGCATCCCGAGGCGAAGAAGGGCGCGTATCCGCCGCTGCCGCTCATCGAAGGCGACACGGTCCTGAAGGCCGGCCTCGGCCACGAAGATCAGAACCAGCTCACCACACAGTACACCGAGCGCGCGGTGAAGTTCATCGAGAAGAACAAGGACCGCCCGTTCTTCTTTTACCTCGCGCACTCGATGGTCCACGTGCCGCTACATGTGAGCGACAAGTTCCGCGGCAAATCGCAGCAGGGCCTTTACGGCGACGCCTGCATGGAAGTGGACTGGAGCGTCGGCGAAGTCCTCGCCGCGCTGAAGAGGAACGGCGTGGATGACCACACGCTCGTGATCTACACGAGCGACAACGGCCCGTGGCTCAGTTACGGCAACCATGCCGGCAGCGCCGGCCCGTTGCGCGAAGGCAAGGGCACTTGCTGGGAAGGCGGCACGCGCGAGCCGTGCGTGATGCGCTGGCCGGGTCGCATTCCCGCCGGAACCACGAGTGATGCGATGTTGATGACCATCGATCTCTTTCCCACCATCGCGAAGCTCATCGGCGCGGAACTGCCCGCGCACAAAATCGATGGCCTCGACGTTTGGCCGCTCATCGCCGGCGAAAAGGGCGCCAGAAATCCGCACGAGGGCTACGCATTTTATTACGAGCAAAACGCGCTGCAGGCCGTGACCAGCCCCGATGGGCGTTGGAAGCTGCAACTCCCGCATACCTACCGCACCCTCGGCAGCCGCCCCGGCGGCAAGGACGGCATCCCGGCCAAATACGAAAACCGCAAACTCGAAGCCGCGGAGCTTTACGACCTCGGCAACGACGTGAGCGAAACGAAGGACGTCGCCGCGCAGCATCCCGACATCGTGAAGCAACTCGAATCTTTCGCCGAAAAAATGCGCGCCGACCTCGGCGACGCGCTCACTGGGCGCGTGGGCACGGGCTCGCGCGAGCCAGGCAAGCCCACGCAGTAAATCGCTCCTGCCCCACGACGCACCGAAGAGTGCGGGACGGACAACATCGGACCTTATATGGGCGAGCCCGAACTTCCCAATCCTGGACGGCACGGAACCGGTGAAAATCTCCCCGGCCGGCCGGAGCAAGCAGCGAGCGCTCCGCCACGTCCGTCCGATTCGGCCTTCGCGGCAATGCTGAGCGCCGGTGCGCAAAGAAACCTCGGTCCATGGCACCCGCCCGCGCCGGCCGATTTGCAGGCCGGTTTCAAGCTCTACGAAATCACCGAAATGTTGGGACGCGGCGGCATGGGCGCCGTGCATAAAGCCTGGCAGAAAAGCCTGGACCGCTTTGTCGCCATCAAGATTCTTCCCCCGCAATTTTCCCACGACGCGGGCTTCAGCGAGCGTTTTCAGCGGGAAGCCAAAGCCATGGCCAAGTTGCGCCATCCCGGCATTGTGGCCGTGCATGACGCCGGCCAGACCCCGGATGGGTTGCTCTATTTTGTGATGGAATACATCGAGGGCGCCGACGTGCGGAGAATGCTCGCCGCGCAGGGCACGTTCACGCCGGAGCGCGCGTTGGAGATCGTGCTTCCGCGTCTGCGACACCCTCGACGATGCGCATCGCCACCAGATCGTTCACCGCGACATCAAGCCGGCAAACGTGATCGTCGCCGACGACGGCCAGGTAAAGGTCGCCGACTTTGGCCTCGCAAAGATCGTGAGCGATGACTCCGCATCTCTCGCTACCAGCCGCTTCGGCGTGGGCACGCCGGACTACGTGGCGCCCGAGCAAGTGCGAGGCGTGAATGTCGATCATCGCGCCGACATCTTTTCGCTCGGCGTGATGCTCTATGAAATGCTTTGCGGAGAAGCGCCCAAGGGCGTCTTCGAGCCTCCTTCCCACCGGGTCGGCTGCGACCCGCGCATCGATCGGATCGTCATCCGCGCCATGCAGCGCTCACCCGACGAGCGATACCAAACCGCGCAGGAGCTCAAAGCCGACCTCGCCGCCGCGCTCGCTCCACCGGCCGCGGATGAATCCATGCCGGCGGTTCCTTCATCTCCGACATCGAAAAAAAGAAACCTTCGCCGCTACGCCGGCATTGCCGTGGCTGCCTTGTCGATCGTCGGGGGAATGTTCGTCTTTGAAAGAACCCGGCGGACCCACGGCTCCGAGCCGAGTGCCAGAAGCGTGGTCACCGCCGCGCTGAAGCCAGGCGAGATCAAGCTATGGGATGCCGCGGATCAACTGGACAAAAAATCCGGCGTTCGGTGGGAAGACAACGCCGTGCGCCTGGACGAAACGAACCTCACCTACACGCGCGTCAAAAGCCGCGATATGATTTTCCACCCGCGGGTGCGCATGAACACCGATGCCATCGCTCCACAGCTTGACCTTCGCACGATGGGAACCAAGGCGCAGGGCAACGAAAAACATTATGTCCTCAGCATCCAGCCAAGTAAGAAGACGATCGTTTTCTCCTCCTTTGCGGATGGCAGCTTTCATCCGCTCATGGAGTGGCCGCTGCCTCCGGCTTATGGCGCGGACGATTGGGCTCTGTTGGAAGCGCGCGCGCTCGGAGACAAGACGACTGTATCCATCGACGGGCATGTGCTGGGTTGTGTTTACGACACTTCGCAACCGCAGCCAGGCGGCGTAATGCTCTATGCGAAGGCAAAGGGTTACTTTCGTGACGTCGGCTATGTTCCGCTCGATAACGTGTCCACGCCCATTCCAGCTCGGGTAAGTAACCATCCATTGAATAGCCATGTCGAGTCGGTGCCGGAATCAAGATAGTTACTCCAAGTTATCTTCCTTATTGTTACTCAAACTATATGGGCAAGACGGACAGCGATGGCTGTTTTCCTATCACCAGTTGGACGCTGATCTCCCGCTTGCGGAGCGATGACGAAGCCACGGCTCGTCGCGCGTTGGAGGAACTTTGCGCCCAATATCGTTACCCGCTCTACTGCGCCATCCGGCATCGCGGCCTCGCGCATCACGATGCCGAGGATGCGCTGCACGACTTCCTCGCAAAGCTTCTGCGCTTGAAAGTCTTCGAGGCCGCCGATGCGCAAAAGGGCCGCCTCGGCACCGCGCTCGGACGTTTCCTCGTCAATTGGCATCGCGATCACACGCGGCGCGCCGACGACGTGAGCCTCGACGCGCCCCCCGGCTCGGCCGACAAAGCCCGCTACCGCGAAAGACGCCTTTGCCGGGCACGAAACCCCGGAGCGCATCTTTGACCGGCAGTGGGCGCGCGAGCTTCTCACCCGCACCCTGGACTGTCTCACCAGCCAGTATGCCGCGCGGGGAAAGACCGCCATCTTCACCGCGCTCAGCCCCGTGCTACAAGCCGGCGGAAGCTTGCGCGGTGAAAATACCGCCGGCCTTGCAGCGACTCTGGGCCCGAGCGAAGCCGCCCTGCGCAAGACCCACCAGCGCTTTCTCCACGACTATCGCGTCCTGCTCGAAGGCGAGGTATTTCAGACCGTGGCGAGTCGTGACGAAGTGGAGGCCGAGATCGCTCATCTCCAGGCAACCTTCCGCCCGGCGTAGCCCGGTGCGAGGCGGAAAATAGTTTGTCACAGCCCAAACGCCTCCGGGTATTGCCAGTTATGAACCAACACTTACTCGGGCATCCCGCACCATACTGAGAATGCAGTTGGATGGACTATAGCGCTGGCTTGCCCAAGTGCGCCGGAGGCGCTTCGGAAATTAGCCGGTGGCTCAAGCCACCGGATCTTCGCCCACACGAACCCCGCTCCGGCAGGGGCGCTCGCCTCCGCCGCCCTTGCAGGGCGGGTGTCGTGTCCGTGGGAATTCCGGCGAGGCGCCACCTTGACCTCGCTTCCGCCGAATCGGGAGAGCGCCATCCTGAAACCGCGAGCCGCCTTCTCCCAAGCCGAAGACATCCGTGGCTGGAGCGATGCGAAGCTGCGCGCCGCCATCAATGAAATGTATGCGCGACACAGCGCCGACTTTAAGGACAAGAGATCAAGAAAGCGTTCCTGCGTTACGATTGGTACCATCCCTCGCCCCGGCCTGTCTTACGACGCCGCCGAAGCCGAGTTCAGCGACAGTGAAAAGCAGAATGTGAAACTGCTCGGAGATGCGAGAAAACACGCCAAGTTAGAACTCAGCGCTTCGACGGATTCGCCGCCACCGCGTAGTCCCAATGGCAGCGGGACAGGCGCACTGCCCAAGAGTGCGGTCGTTGTTCCCACCCCTGAAGACCGCGATTCTCTATTGGGAAATATCAAAGTCGTTTTCACCGATGCTCATAGTGAGATGTGGACCAAAGGCGGGAACTGTGGGACGCCCCATGTCTCACGCAAAGGAGACATCGGCTGGAGCCGCCAGGACAAACTCCTCAACGATCGCTAGCACCGCAGCACGGACATACTCCACCTGCGTTTGCACGATGGCACCGCTAAAGAATTCAAACCGAACTCCCTTTTCATCATCGAGTGGGGCTTCGCCGAACACGAAACGGAAGTCATCATCAAGTCCATGGAACACCACGGCCCCTCTTCTCGGCTCGCTGTCGGATGGAATAGTGCAGTGGACGCTGGGAACATTGGCGATCGGTGCAACTGGGCAGGTGCATGTAACATTCAGCGCTCCGCCGTCCGGCAACGGAGCTGCACTCCTCGTGAAAGCTCGATTGCTGGATGGCGGGAATGTTATTCTTGCCGACGCCAGCAGCACCAAAGCGATCGTCGCAACACCAGCTTTCTTTTATGCGGTGACGACGCAGGCCAATCCAGTCAAGCCGGGTGACAAACTGGCGTTTACGGTGACGGTGACAAATCTTAGCAACGGGCCGCAAAACGCTGTGCTTTCCTATGTCGTTCCTGGCTACACCGACACGGGTTTCCAAGGTGGCAATCCCGGCGCTGCCGAGAACGTTTACTTCTCGCAGGTACCCATCGGAGTTTCGCGGTCTGCCATCGTCAACCTGACCGTGTTTAATGGTGGCACTTCAGCACCGCCCGACGGGACGATCGTTAATTTGTCGCTTACCGACGGCGCTCGCAATGCCACGGTGGGTCGCAGCGTGGTTATTCAGACGAATCCGTTGGCGGATTTGAAACTTTCCACCAAGGAGGGCACGGTGATCCGGGCGGAGCATTCACCTACACCCTTATTTATCACAATGTAGGCGTCGGCACGCTCTCAGGGGTGCAGTTGGTGTTGGCGGTGCCGACGGGCGTGAGCTTTGTCCCGGATGGAGGCACCGGCATCCTGTCGAATGGGACGGTGCAGTGGACCCTCGGAACCTTGGCGCCGGGGGCGGCCGGCCAGGTGGACGCTGAGTTCAACGCTCCGCCGGCAGGCAGTTTGGCTGCAATGTTGTTAAATGCGAAGTTAGTGGACGGCAGCGGCAATATTCTCGCCGAAGCCAGCGGTACCAAGTCCATCTACGCGACCCCGGACTTTTCGTATTCAGTGACAACACCGGTCGATCCGGTCAAGCCAGGCGACAAGCTCGCGTTTATCGTGAAGCTGGACAACCTTACCAACGGCTTGCAGAACGCAACGCTCTACTATGTGGTTCCCGGCTATACCAACACCGGTTTTCAAAACGTGTACGCCGGGGCAGTCGAGGGCGTCGCGTTTTCCAATGTGCCGGCGCACAGCTCTCAGTCCAAGATCGTGAGCCTTAACGTGCTGAACAGCGGCCTCTCCACGCCGCCGGAGGGAACCATCATCGACCTATCCTTTCTCGACGCCGCGCGGAACGCCACCTTTTCTCGCAATGTTGTGGTGAGCAACCAAGGCCCTGGCAGAATTCAGTTAAGTCAATCCAGTTATTCCATTGGCGAGGGTGGCGGATCGATGGCCATTGTAGTGAAGCGGGTCGGAGGCAGCTCTGGCGCGGTGTCGGCGAAATTGAGCACGGTGGATGGAACGGCGACGGCGGGTCATGATTACACCGCGGTGATCAATCGTCTTGTAAGCTTTGCGAGCGGGGACACCGCGGATAAGAGGGTAAGTATTCCGATCACACAGGATAGTATTGTCGAAGCGGCGGAGACGTTTAACGTAACGCTGTCCGCTCCGACCGGGGGGGTGACATTGGGCGCGCCTTCTTCGGCGATCGTGACCATCACCGATGATGATACGGCAGGCGCCGGTGGTATCTCGATTGAACAACCCGCGGGCACGATCTTAACCAGCGGCAGCAGCACGGTCGATTTGGGCGCGGCGATTTTGAGGGGCAAGGCACCTCTGCTCTTTACCATCAAGAACACAGGCACCGGGAATCTATCCAAGCTCGCGGCGAAGGTGACGGGGGTGAATGCTTCGGATTTCATCGCGACCGCACCCAGGCTCGCGACACTGGGTTGCTCGACGATGGGATAAGTATCGTGTCGCTGACTTTGGGTAGTACCGGGAAGTTCACTGGCAAACTGATTTTGAACGGCACGACTTACACGCTGAATAACGCATTTGACGCGCACGGGGATTTCTCGGGCATGGTCGGCAAGCCGGCGGTGCCGGTGGTTTTGCATATCGACTCGAGTGGCATCAGTGGTTCGGTGGATGGCAGGGCTCTGAGCACCTATCACGCTACTTATGTGAGGGGACAGCCCATTGCGGAGGTCGGCAGATATACCCTTCTCTTGAAGCCGACCGATACCGCGGCCACCGTCCCGCAGGGCACTGGCTACGCGACATTGACGGTAAGTGCGACGGGAGCGGTGAGCGCGGTGGGCAAGCTGGCAGACGGAACGGCGTTCAGTGCCGCATCGATATTAGTCGGCGGCCCCGCGGGTAAGTTATCGGTGTTCTCCGTGCCGTTGAGCTATCCATCGGTATCGGTGCGAGGTATGAAAGAGCCTTACTTTTGAAAAGCTCATCGGCAGCGATCTCGATGGGACGCTGAAGTGGAAGAAGCCGGAACAGATTACGGGGACTTACCCGGCGGCGATCGAGACTAGCTTGAATGCAATCGGTTCGATCTACAAAGCACCCGCCAGAGGACGGAGCGTCCTACCCGGTTTCACCGGCGGGACGCTCAAACTCACCGATAACCTGAACAAAGCCGTGATGCTTACTACCGCCAATGCAATCATGGTAACTAATCCCGGGGCGGACAAACTAAGGATGACCATCGTCCCGACGACCGGGCTCTTTAGTGGATCGTTCATCTATACCGGCCAGACCAAGCTGACACCGTTTGCCGGTGTGCTATTTCAGGATCAAACCCTCGGCGGCGGTTATTTCCTTGGACCTAATGGCAGCGGGAAAGTGGAACTAACACAGTAACACGGCGCGTTTTTGTCTTACTGATGAAACACTGGGATACACGACAAACCGTAAGGCTGACGTTGTGCCGAAGGCACCACGGAAATTAGCCGGTGGCGCAAGCCACCGGAATCGCCACGGACAGACACGCGCCCTGCAAGGGCGTCGGATCCAGCACCCGTGCCGGGGCGGATTCGTGTGGGCAAAGATCAGGTGGCTTGCGCCGCCGGCTAATTTCCAAAGCGCCGCCGGCGCACTTGAGCAAGCCTTCGCTGTGGTCCATCCAATTGCCTTCTTAGTATCCTGCGAGGCTCGCTTCCTTCAGCCGTTCCTCCATGTCGGCGGCCTGGAGCGACTGGATCATGGGGGCGATGTTACCTTCGATAAAGGAATCCAAGTTATACAGAGTTAGATTCACGCGGTGATCAGTTACCCGGTTCTGCGGGAAGTTATAAGTGCGGATCTTTTCGCTGCGGTCGCCGGTGCCGATCTGGCTCTTGCGATGGGCGGCGTATTTCTCGGCTTCTTCGCGCTGCTTCTTTTCGAGCAGGCGCGAGCGCAGGATTTTCAGCGCCTTGTCCTTGTTCTTCTGCTGGCTGCGGCCGTCCTGGCAACGCACGATCATGCCGCTGGGGATGTGCATGACTTGCACGGCGGAGTCGGTGGTGTTGACGCCCTGGCCGCCGGGGCCGCCGGCGCGGCAGACCTCGACTCGGATTTCCTCGGGCTTCAATTCGAGATCGACTTCCTCGGCCTCCGGCAACACGGCCACGGTGGCGGCGCTGGTGTGGATGCGGCCCTGCGCCTCGGTGGCCGGCACGCGCTGCACACGATGCACGCCGCTCTCGTAGCGCAGCGTGCGGAAGACCTGGTCGCCGGTCACTTTGAAGATCACTTCCTTCAATCCGCCGAGGCCGGACGGGCTGGATTCGAGGCCCTCGACTTTGAACCCGTGCGCCTCGGCGAAGCGCAGATACATGCGGTAGAGATCGGCGGCGAAAAGCCCCGCCTCGTCGCCGCCGGTGCCGGCGCGGATCTCGACGATGGCGTCGCGATCTTCATTCGGGTCGGGCGGCAGCAGGGCGAATTGCACGGCGCGTTCGAGCCCGGCGATGCGCCTTTCGAGTGCGGGGATTTCGGCCTGCGCCATTTCGGTGAGATCGGCGTCGTCGCCTTTGGCAAGGTCGCGATTTTCACCGAGCTCGCGTTGCGCTTTTTGCAGGGCGTCCCATTGCGCGAGCAGTTCCTTGAGCCGCGTGTGTTCGCGCAGGGTCTCGCGCGCTTTTTTCGGATCGTCGTAAAGATTGGACGAGCCGACGGCAGCGTCGAGTTCGCGAAAGCGGTCGAGTTTTTTGGCGATGAGTGGGGAGAAGTCCACGGGATGGGTTGTGAATGGTGACTGGTGATTGAGGATTGGTGAACGGTGGTCTCAATCTGCCTGTCACCAGTCACATTGGCTGCGCGCGGACAAAGAAAACGGTGAAGACGCACGTGGCATCTTCACCGTTCTGAGATTCCAGCGGAGGAGCTAAGCCTTTTTGCGGCTCGGGGCGTTGGCGTAACGGCGCGAGAATTTTTCGATGCGGCCGGCGGTATCGACGAACTTTTGCTCGCCGGTGAAGAAGGGATGGCAGGCCGCGCAGATGCCGATGCGCAGGTCGCGTTTGGTCGAGCGGGTGTGATAGACCTTGCCGCACGCGCAGTGGATGTCGGTCTCTTTGTAGTCGGGATGAATATCGGCTTTCATGGCTTTGGAAAAGGGGTAGGACCATAGCGGCCCAGACCTGTGCCGCAATGAAAATGTCCGACGTTCTCCCGTGAGAGAAGCACCGCCTGAAAATGCCATCCTCGCTGCGTGGGAGGCGACCTTGCAGCGGCGGGGCGCGGCGGCCGCCGTGCTCTCGGTGGAGGGGAAAAAGGTGCGGAGTTTCGAGGATATCGAGCGCGAGTCGCGGACGCTTGCGCCTTTGCTGGAGCCGTTTCCCGCGCGATCGGTGATGGCGGTGCAGATCGGCAATGACGCGCGCTGGCCCGCGCTGCTGCTCGCGCTTTTCCGGCGGCAACTTATCGCGCTGCCGCTCGGTGGCCACATGGAGCGCGGCGAACTCGATGCCGCGCTCACGACCTGCCGGGCGACGGCGCTCGTGACGATGAATGCCGGGCGCCTTGCGATCTCGCCTCGAATGGCGCTCGCCGCGGAGTGGCCCGCGCCCGCGCCCGATCTCCTCAAGCTCACCTCCGGCACCACCAGCGCGCCGCGCGCCGTCTGCTTTCGCGCCGCGCAGCTTGTGGCCGATTGCGACAATATCTGCGAAACCATGGGCATCGCGCAGGGCGACGTGAACTACGGCGTCATCCCATTCTCCCACAGCTACGGCTTCAGCAATCTGCTCACTCCCCTGCTCTGCCGCGGCGTGCCGCTGGTGGCCAGCTCCGATCGCCTGCCGCGCGCAATCCTCACCGGCCTCGCGCAATCGGGAGCGACGGTGTTTCCCGGCATGCCCGTATTTTACCAGAAGTTTGCCGAGCTCGACGGCGCGCCGCCTCTGCCCGCGCTGCGCCTGTGCATCTCGGCCGGCGCGCCGCTCGAATGCAGCGTGGCGGAAAGATTCACCGCGAAATTTGGGCTGAAGATTCACACCTTCTACGGAGCGTCGGAATGCGGCGGCATCAGTTACGACGCCTCGGAGGAAGTGCGCTACGAAGACGCATTTGTCGGCACGCCCATGCGCGGCGTGGAGATCGCCCACGACGCGGCGGACACCGGGCCCATCGCCGTGCGCGGCGCCGCCGTGGGAGACGGTTATTTTCCCAGCGCCGACCCGGCGGTGCTCGATGCGGGCCGCTTTATTCCCGGCGATCTCATCCGCTGCACGGAGCGCGGGATCTTTCTCGCCGGGCGCGTTTCGGACGTCATCAATATCGCCGGCCGCAAACTCAACCCGCTCGAAGTCGAGGCCCGGCTCGCGGAGTGCCCCGGCGTAAAGCAGGCCGTGGTCTTCGGCGTGCGCTCCGAGTTGCGCGGCGAGGAAGCGGTGGCCTGCGTGAGTGGCACAGGGCTCACGCGCGAAGCGCTGCTGCGCTTCAGCCGCGAGCGGCTTAGCCCGTGGCAGACACCGCGAGACTTTTGGATCGTGTCCGAGATCCCGGTCAATGAACGCGGCAAGATCAGCCGCCGCGCGTTGGCCGGGCAGTTCCTCTCGCGGCCACGCTCGCCATGAATGCGGTGACAAGTGCAAGTGACATGGGCGGTGATCGCCTCCACCTTTCCGCGCTCCGCGTTCCGCGCTCCGCGTTTCCATGAATTCTCCCGAGGTTTTCTATCTTCACATCCACGGCGAACAACTCGGGCCCTACACCGTCCCGCAGATCGATCACCTGCTAAACTCCGGCCTCATCCACGAGGAGACGCTCTACTGGCGGGAAGGTCTCGAACAGTGGCAGCCCGTGACCACGCTCGTGGTCCGGCGCCAGCGGCCCAATCCTTGGATGAAGCCCGCCATCGCGCTCGGCTGCGCGCTCCTCTTCGCGATGCTCGCAAAGTTTTTCGGCCCCATCGCCGTGGTCGGCTGGCGCGAGGCAAATCAGGACGACTTCACGGAACGCGCCGCCTACTGGCGCGCGCGCGATGCCGTGCGCCACAGCCCGCTGCCGGGCGGCGCCCTCGTGGAATTCTATGACGTGAGGCGCGCCCAAGTCACCTTGGAGCCGCCGCGCGCCGCAGCCGTGCTGCTTCGTGGCGAGCTCATTGACGGCCAGGGAAAATCACGCGCTGCCTCGTGGCGAGTGGAGATGAAATACGATCCCGCCATCCGCGATTGGTCGGCGGTCTCCACCGAGGAGGTAAAAGAATGAGAGTCCACGGAATACACGGAAGGACACGGAAGCAAGGCGTGACCACCGCCTCCCCGACCGTGAGGGAGTCAATCCATTCAAACTCCTTTGCGTGCCCTTCCGTGTATTCCGTGGATCCCATCCCGCTTTTGGAATGATCCGGCGCGCTGCTTTGCTGAGCCTGCTCTTTTCCGGCCTTGCGAGCGCAGTCTCGCCCGGCGAGGCCGAGGCGCAGAAGTGCGAGGAAAAAATCGCCGCCGTGCAACGCGACGTGCTCGCGAAATACGACGATGCCTTGCAGGAGCTGCAGAATACTTTCCAAAAATCCGCCGACCTCGAAGGCGCGCTTGCCGTGCGCGACGAGCGCCAGCGCGTCGCCGCGCAACACGTGCTGGGCGAAAGTAACTTTGCTGCGGAACCGAAAAGCCTCCGAGCCTTGCAGCAGCAGACGCTGGGACGCTTGCGCGACTTGAGCGCGCAGCTCGCCCAGGACACGCTGCCGAAGCTCATCGAGTTTAAAAAATCCCTCACCGTCGCGGGCCGGCTCGACGAGGCGCTGGCCGTGCGCGTCGCCATCGACAAGCTGCAAGACAGCTACCTGCCCATCGTGCCGGCCGACGCCAGCGCCGCGATTTCCGCCGAGACGCTGCTCGCCTCCTATGCCGCCGATCGCACGCGCGCGGACAAGACTTACAAAGGCCAGGCAATCGTAGTCCGCGGCCTGGTCGGCGGCTTTCGTCAGGATCCCACGGATGCAAAGACCTGTCTGGTCTATCTCACCGGCGGCGCCGCTGGCGGCTGGGTGCAGTGCGCCTTTGGAGGCGACTACCGCTGGCGCGAGGAGAAAGGCGCGAATAAGGCGCCGTTGCTAAGCCTTACTGGGAAAGAAGGCGACACCATCCGCATCCAAAAGAATCAAACCCTCGACATCCGCGGCGTGTGCGAGGGCCTCGATGAAGTAGTGAAGCTCAGCAAATGCGACCTCCCCAAGTGAGAGGAGCGCTGCCGTCCTCGTGCGGCATTTCACCAGAACGGAACCGCACGAGGAGGGCGGCGTTCCGCATGGTGCTGGCGGTAGGATTGGCCGTGCTGGGCCTCCGCCTGGCGGTCTTGCAGTATTACAGCGAAGCTCTTCCCTACGTCGATGAGTGGGAAGCCACCGCGCCCAAAGTGCTCAGTGCCTGGCGGGAGCACAGGTTCCACACCGGCGATCTCTTTGCACTGCATAATGACGAACACCGAATCGTTGTCTCGCGCCTGTGGGAGATATTTTGGTTTCAAGTCAACGCGGCTTGGGATCCCCAGTTAGTAATGACTGCGGATGCCTGTATCGCCGCTCTGTGCAGCGGAGTAATTGCCTTTTGTCTTCCGGCATCCGGCGCCTTATGGAAACAGGTAACGTGGCTTGCCGGCTTGGTCCTGCTTACCGGGATGCCATTTGGTTATGCCAATGCGCTCTGGGGCTTTCAATCGCAGTTCTTTTTTTACAGCGCATTCGGACTTGGAAGCATCGTCATGTTACTCCACCACCGTGGCAATCTTCCGGGGATTACGGCCGGCGCGCTGCTGTTGGCGGCCGCGCAATTCACCAATGGCGGCGGTTTGCTCGTGGCCGTGGCAGTTGGTTTCGTCGCAGTCATCATGGCTCTCAAGAGCAATGGCAGTGGTTCGCGTCGGCGGTGGCTGGCGGTGCTCGGCCTCACGGGCGGAATCTTTGCGCTCGGCTGGTTGCTGCGGGGGCACACCGGTTCTCCATCCTCACCGTGGGAAACGATGCAGACCGTTCTGAAGACCTCGGCATGGCCGACGAGTAACCTATTTTTAATGCTCACGGGTTGGCCGGACAGCCAGCGCTACCTACCGGCTTTCATCGCCGAGTTTCCGCGCGGAGATGCTCCGTGGGTCCGCACCTTTTCGTTTTGGTGCCGCGAACATAAGGCGGTAACTACGTCTCTTTTCGCTGTCGTCGGCGGCATTAGTTACGCACCCTTTATGGTTGCATTGATCCGGTGGCTGAGAAGAGGGCCGGCCTGTCTCCGGCATGGCGAGCTCGTGTGCATGGGCCTCGGCATCTGGAGTGTGCTGAATATCGCCGCCATCGCCATCGCGCGCGCCGGCGACTCCTTCGTTCCGGGACGTTATCTCGACATGCTGGTGCTGGGTCTCCTCGTGAATCTGTGGTTCGTGTTACATTACTTCCCCAACCGGGAAGATACTTATAAAGTGAGTTATCCTGGTCGCATGCGGAGCGCCGCCGTCCTCGTGCGGCCTCCTATCGGGCACGAGCGTCAAGAGCCGCGCGAGGACGGCGGCGCTCCGTGCGTATTCGGTTGGTTATGGTTGGTGATTGTTACCGTTTCGCTGGCAGTTACTCTGGCCGGTAACTTCGTCGCGCAGTTACCCCGTAAGCTCTCGGAAAGCCGCGCCGGGCTTATCCACCTCCGGCAGTATTATCTTACCGGAGAACCGCAAGCGCTGGCCAACGTGCCACTCGGACAGTTGCCGATCCTGGGGACCGATCCTTCCGTCCTTATCCGGGACCTCGACGATCTGGCGATCCGCGCGATCCTGCCTCTCGCTCTTCGATCCACCCCACCGCCGGCTCCCATGTTTTCCTCCCTTGCCGCATTGATGCGTTCCATGTGGGCTGGGTTTCTTGTTGCGGCACTTATCCTCGGGCTGCCTTTCACACGTTACGGCGTCGTGGCGGGACTGAAGCGATAGAAGCGCTGAGTGAAAGTTCCGGCATTCAAGTCCACGAATTCGTCCACCGTCTCGGAACTTTCCACGGTGCCGATCTCTTCCCAATCCATCAGATTGGTCGAGGCTTCGACTTTCCATATTGCCGGTGGCGCGGCGGTCGCGGCAGTCGCGATGGGCGGCCCCGGGCGCGGCACGAGGAAGTGTCCGTTCAGGAGCCGGTTTACATAAAGCTGCGCGGGCGGCGGGCGACTATCGCGAATGCTGACGCCCGCGGAGCGTTGCATGGTGAGCGATGCGCCCACCACATACGGCGGCGGGTCCACGCCCAACGGCGGCGGTTGCAAGGTGATGCCGACGGTCTCCGGCGGCTCGGGCACGCCATCGGCGATCGGATCGATGATGATGTTCGCGCCCACGATGCCAGCCGGAATCGTCACGAAGCCAGGCAGCGCCGCGTAATCCACGCCGTTGGTCGCCGTGCCGCTGATGGAGTAGAACACGGTGAGGCTATCCGTGAGATTGCCCACGCGTGCGACATAGAGCGAAGCGGTGCGGCTAAAGGTGTTGTCCTCGAAGGCTTGAGTGTCTTTGGCGACGATCCTCACCACCGGCGTGCCGGCGGGCAGCGTGGCGTCGTGGATGGTGGCGGTCGCGACGATGTTATCGTCGATGACGTAGCCTGCCGGGTCGGGCAACGCGACGAGCGCGGGACGCAGCGTGATTTGCAGCGCTTCGTCGGTCTCCGCCAGCCGGTCGTAAGTGGGCACCACGACGATATCCACGCTGCTGGCGCCCGCCGGGATGGTGACAGTGCCGGGGAGCGTCGGAAAATCCGCGCCGTTCTGCACCACCGGGATCGTCGGGAAAATCACGGGGTAAGGCCGAAGCGGTTGGGTGAGCGCGTAACGCACCGCGAGCGGCACGTCGGTCGATCCGCTGGTGCGCGTGACAGTGAAGACAATCGGGTCCGAGCCATCCGTAGTTTCCGATCCAACCGGATCGGTCGCCGTGATCGTGACGACGGGGAAGGGTGGCGGCGTGGTGTCGTTGTCGAGAATGTTCACGGACGCCGACGGATTCGTGCCGTAGTAGAAGCCGAAATTGGACTGCCAATCCGGCGGTGTGCCGCCGCCATTGACTCCCTCGGAGAAGCCGATGAATGGCGGAGTGTAGAGCGACAAGGTCACGGTCTCCGTTCCTTCGATGAGCAGATCGTCCACCGGCGTGACCACGACTTGCGCCTCCGCCGCGCCCGGCGGGAAGGTGAACCAACGGCCAAAAAAACTCCCGACGATCGCCCCCGTGGACGAGAGAGTGTAATCCACGCCTTCCTTTGCCGTGCCTCCCATTTGGAAGAGAAAACTCACCGGGCTGGTCGCGGGAAAATTGTGCGTCACGCGGAAGCTCGCGGTGTTCGGCGCGCCGGCGGAGACCTCGGCGCCTTCCGCATCGAGCGGAAAGATATTGATGACCGGAAGGATCGGCGGCGGCGGCGGTGGCGGCGAAGCCACGTAGACATAGACGAAAATAGGTGCCGACATACTGGAGACCCCGTTGCTGTTGGTAACTTGCACGTTGAGTTGCGCGAACCCATTCGAGCCCGTGAAAGTCACGCTCGCCGTGCCCATGAACGGAGTGCCCGCGGGGGTGGACGCCGGAAGATTGGTCACGCCAGAGGCCACCGTGCTTCCTCCAATCAACACGGAGTAACTCGCGATGGTTCCATCCGCGGCGGAGGCAGTGAAGCGCACCGTCACCGGCTGGCCCGAGGGCGCCGCCGCATTGCTGCCCGGCGCGGTGATCGCCACCGTGGGCTGCGGAGGAAGATCTTCGCTCACGATCGTCACACTCGCCGTGGTGCCGGCGCCGAGCACATACGCTTCGGGCGGTGGCGGCACCGCCGTGTTCGGATGCGGCACGAGAGTGAAAGTGACCGTCTCAGGTGTTTCCACCAGCGTGTCATTGATCGGCGCGATGAGCACATCTGCGGATGCGACCCCGGCCGGAATGGAGATGGTCGCCGGCGGGTTAATGTAGTCCGAACCCGCCGTGGCCGTGCCGCCGAGCGTGTAGAGCACGTCGAGCGCGGCGGTGAGATTGTTTGTGCGCGAGATGCGGAACGAAGCCGGATCGCTGCCGTCGGTTGTCTCCGAGCCTTGCGCATCAAGCGCCGCCACCGTCAGGATGGCGCGCGGCGGCAGCAGCGGATCTTCGTTGTCGAGGATGTCCACGTCAGCCCGGTCGTTGGGGCCGATCGCATACGGGACAGGAGCGCCGTTCCCGGTCGTGGTATCGAGTTTGACCCGCAAATTTTCGACCCCTTCGATCAACCAATCATCGATCGGCGTGACGGGGATATTGAGGCTCGCACTCCCCGCCGGGATCGTGACGAAAGAGCCGATGGTACTCCCGAAGGTATAGTCAGTCCCCTGCCCGGCCACTCCGCTCACTTTCACCCACACGGTAAGCGCGCTGGCGGTGCTGCCGGTGCGAGTCACACGAATGTTACCCGGATTGGCCAACTCGCCCGGCGCCGTCTCGGAAACGTTGCCATCCGTGACCACGATGTTGACGGTCTGCGCAAGGCCGCCGGAGGCAAGGGTCGCCAAAATCAAAGCCGGGAGAAAGAGGGAAGAAGCTTTCATGAACGAGATAGGGTGAGGGGAGAAGGGCAGGAAGGTTGAGCGGCGAGTTCGATCCTTTCACGCTGTTGGAGTCCGGCAATGTATTAACCTAGAAACGTGAATGGAGGTCCACGGAATACACGGAACACACGGAAGAGCAGGAGATTGAAAAGACCATCAGTTCACCTCGCGGGTGAGTTCCATTTCCTTCCGTACCTTCCGTGTATTCCGTGGACCTCCAATCACGTTTTTAGGATTATGCATTTTATTATTCCATACAGAGCACGGAGGGCCGCGGCGTGTGAAGATTCGCCGTCCTTCCGCGTTCCGCGTTCCTCAGAGCCGCGCGGTATTCCAGTCCAGCGCTGGCAGGCCGGCGCGGAGTTGCTGGATGCGGCGGATGTAGAACTCGACCGGGCCATCGGTGCCGCCGGGGCCGCGCGCTTTTTGGAATAAATCCAGCGCGTCGTCCCACAGCCGTTCGCGGTAGAAAATGACGGCGCGCCAAAACGTGTCGCGCCGCTCCATGGCTTCCTCGGAGAGCGAATCGCGCGCGGCGACGAGTTCGTAGATTTCTTCGCGGCTGCCGTCGTCGAAACGCTGGATGAGTTCCATGGGCCGCACCTCGATGGCAGGCTCGGCGAGCACGCAGGCATGGGAGCCGAGGAGCGCGCGCGAGCCGTAGATGAGGTTGGCGCGGCACAGGCGGCGCGCAAATTCCGCGGGCTCTCCGGCCACGCTGTACGTGCCGAGCCGGCGCGAGCCGTAGGCGGCCAGGGTCATCTCGCCGGAATTCACGCCGATGCGAAAGTCAAACATCTGCCGCCAGATCGCGTGGCACTCGATATTCACCTCATCGAGCCGCTGCACGAGGCCCAGAGCGGCTTCGCAGGCGGTGGTGGCATGCCGCGCATCCTCGAGCGGCGCGCCGAAGATGACGCGGATGCTCTCGCCGTCGCACTCGTCGAGGTAGCCGCCGCCCTCCACGAGAAAATCCGCGGCATTGCGCCGGAAAGAATTGGTAAGCGCGACATAATCGGGCGCGGCGAGTGCGTCTTCGAGTTCGTCGTGGTTGAAGATTTCGCACACGACCACGGTCACTTCGCGGCGTTCGCCTTCCATGTTGAGCGGCCGCAGCGCATCGAGCAGCGCGCTGAAGGTGGCCGTGGAGACTCGCTCACCAAGCGCCTGCCGCAGCAGTCGTTTGCGCCGGCCCGCCTCGGTACGCGCGTAAACCAGGCCGCACAGGAAGCTGCCGAGGATCGCGGCAACATTGGCAAAGGGCGAAAAAAAGACGTGCTTGAGATTCAAGACCCACACGAGGCTCACGGCCTGCGCCAGCGCGCCGATGGCGACCACGGCTTTGAGCGACACGCGGGGGATGTCGATGGTGGTCCACGCGATGCCAAAAGAAAAAAGGGCCACCAACAAGTAACGGAGAATCGCGTTGGGCGGCGGCGGCTCCGCATGACCGAGAAAGCGCGCGAGGGCCTGGTCGAGCTGCCGCAGCACACCGGTCTCGATGAGCGCGCCGACGCACACACCCACGAGGAGGCCGATCAATATGGAGACCTTGAGGTAGCGCACTGGGGTTTCCGGAACGTAGGGAGTGGTAAGTCAAAGTGGAAAGTGGAAAGTCACCGAGCGCCGATGTTCCAAGTCGTCCTCATCGAACCGGAGATCCCGACCCACACCGGCAACATCGGTCGCCTTGTCGCGCAGCGGCTCCCAAAGGCGTTCGATCAAGGCAACGCACACTGATCTCGGCGGCCCCGGGCGCGACTCCGTCGCGAGGGGCGTCAGGAATGTCGCCTCTCCTTGGAGGTTCTCGTAATCTTTTGCTTCCCGATGATCCCCGTTTCTCTCGGCCTCGACTTCGGCACGGAGAGCGTGCGCGCGCTGCTCGTGGATTTGCGCGGGCGCGAACGCGCGGCGGCGGCAGTGAAATATGCTCGCGGCCAGATCACCGATACGCTGCCGGCGAGCGGCGAAAAGCTGCCGCCGGATTTCGCGCTGCAGCATCCGGGGGACTGGCTCGATTCGGCGGCGCGAGCGGTGCGCACTGCGTTGCGCTCGGCAAAAGTGAGCGCGGCGGAGGTCATCGGCATCGGCGTGGATTTCACCAGTTGCACGATGCTGCCCGCGCTCGCGGACGGCACGCCCCTCTGCCTCACGGAGAAATTCGCGCGCGAAAAATTTGCGTGGCCGAAGCTCTGGAAACATCACGGCGCAAAGGCGCAGACCGACCGCATCAACGCGCTCGCCCGCCAGCGCCGCGAGCCGTGGCTCGCTCGCTACGGCGGCATCGTCGGGCTGGAATGGTTTTTCCCGAAGCTGCTCGAGACCTTCGAGCGCGCGCCGAAGGTCCATGCCGCGGCGGAGGTCTGGCTCGAGGGCGGCGATTGGCTCGTGTGGCAGTTGGTCGGCGGCCCGGCCAGTGAGCTTCCGCGATCGACCTGCCAGGCCGGGTACAAGGCGATGTGGAGCCGCGCGGACGGCTTTCCTTCGCCCGAATTTTTCAAAGCGTTGCATCCCAAACTCGAACACCTCGTCGCGGAAAAAATGTCCGGTCGTTTCCTCGCGCCTGGAGAAAAGGCCGGCGAACTCTGCGCGGCGATGGCGAAAAAATTTGGCCTGCGCGAAGGCACGCCCGTCTCCGCGGCGATCATCGACGCGCACGCCGGCGTGCCGGGCTGCGGCGCGGAGGAGCCGGGCGTGCTCGTGATGGTGATGGGCACGAGCAGTTGCCACATGCTCAATGCCGCGGAAAACAAACCGGTGCCCGGCGTTGCCGGCATCGTCGAGGATGGCATCCTGCCCGGAATGGTCGGCTACGAAACGGGGCAGGCCGCGGTTGGCGATGGTTTCGGCTGGCTGCGCCGCACGCTGGGCCAGCGCGATTTTTCCACGCTCGACGCGCAAGCCGCCGCGCTGCCTCCCGGCTCGGAAGGCGTGTTGAGCCTCGACTGGCTCAACGGTTGCCGCACTCCGCTCATGGATGGCTCGCTCACCGCCGCCTTCACCGGTCTCACGCTCGCGCACGGCCCGCCACATCTTTACCGCTCGCTGCTCGAAGCCTCGGCGTTTGGGGTCAAGTGGATCGTCGATTTGCTGCGCGAGCACGGCGTGCCGGTGCGGAGTTTCGTGGCCACCGGCGGCCTCCCGCACCACAATCCGCTGCTCGTGCAGATCCATGCCGACGTGCTCGGCACGCCCATCGCCGTGCATCCCAGCAGGCACGGGCCGGCGCTCGGCGCGGCGATCCTCGGCGCGCTGACGGCGGGCCGCGCGGCTACAGGTTTCGCGAGCGTGGCGGCGGCGATCCGCGCGATGGCCTCGCCTCCTTCGGTGCGCCAGGCCACGCGCGTCGTGAAGCCGCGGCGCGCGGCGGTGCGGGCTTACGAGCGCATCTACCCGCGTTATCGGAGACTCGCCGTTTTCCAAGGAGAGGCGACGCTCCCGTGGCCGGCCGCCCAGACCTCGAGAGGCGACAGGAGTGTCGCCTCTCCTTAAACCAATCCATGAACCACACACCTCTCACACTCGCGGCGCTCGCCGTCGCTTCATTGGGCTTGCAGCGCGGTCGCGCGAGCGAGCCGCAACCCGGCATTTTGAAATCCGAGTTCCTCTACGAGACCGCGCCGTTCCCCGCGTGCCATGCCTCGACCATCGCCGAGACCTCGCGCGGCTCACTCGTCGTCGCGTGGTTTGGCGGCACCAAGGAAGGCGCGCCCGATGTCGGCATCTGGCTCTCTCGTCAAGTGGAAGGAAAATGGACCGCGCCGACCGAGGTCGCGACCGGCGCCGGCGCGGACGGCAAACGAACCGCGTGCTTTAATCCCGTCCTGTTTCAGTCGAAGGACGGACCGCTGCTGCTCTTCTACAAGACCGGCGGCCATCCGCAGGGCTGGGCGGCATTTTTGAAAACGAGCGACGACGGCGGCGCGACGTGGTCGGCCGCGAAGCCGCTGCCAGCGGGCTTCGTCGGCCCGGTGAAGAATAAACCCGTGCTGCTGCCGAATGGTTCGCTGCTGTGTCCTTCGAGCATCGAGACCCCTGAGACGCCGAGCCGGTGGCGCGTGCAATTCGAGCGCACGAGCGATCGGGGCGCGACGTGGACTAAGACTGATTTTCTGAACGACGGCCTCAACATCTCCGCCATTCAGCCGAGCATCCTGTTCCTCGGCGGCGACCGGCTCATGGCCATCGGGCGCACGCGGCAGTCGAGACTTTTTCAAATCACCTCCCACGATCTCGGCAACACCTGGAGCACGATGATTCTCACCGCGTTGCCCAATCCGAACTCCGGCACCGACGCCGTGACCCTGCGCGACGGCCGCCACTTGCTCCTCTACAACCACACGGCGAAAGGCCGCACGCCGCTCAACCTCGCGACTTCAAAGGACGCGAAGACATGGAACGCCGCGCTCGTGCTGGAGAGCGATCCCGGCGAATACAGCTACCCGGCGATCATCCAGACCGGCGACGGACTGGTTCACATCACCTACACGTGGAAGCGCCAGCGCATCCGGCATTGCGTGGTGGACCCGACGAATTTGAAGACGCAACTCATCGTGGATGGCCAGTGGCCAAAGTGACCGCCGTGATGAATCACACCATCTCCAGGAATCAAGAAGACTGCAGTTGAAGCGCCTTCTCGGCGGGCGAGGCCGCCCGCGCTCCATGCGCGGTGTGCGGGCGGCCTCGCCCGCATGCTTGATTTCGGGAGTTGGTATCAGTCGTTCGCAACCGGCGGGCTGTGCTGGCGCGACACGCGATGTTCCAGTGCGCGTTCAAAGCTGACGAGTTGACGAATGAGCGCGTTGTAGCGCGAGTGCGCCGCGTTGCCGTGCTCGCGGCCCAGCAGGCGATATAACCGGCGGTCGGCATCGAGCGCGTCGGCATCGGACACCGGCACCGGGACGCGGCAGCGGCGCAGCCTCGGACTGCCCACCTGCACGAGCAGCGCGGCAACGCTCTCTTTCCGGCAGGCCAAATCTGCCAGGCCCTCGCTCACCAAGTCGGCGCCGGGCAGGTCGCCGAAGGGAATCGAGTCGGTGGTGAAGGCGTCGATCATGGGAGGAAATCACCGGCGGCCACCGCCAGCACACGCTGGCGAAAAGTCGCGGCCTCGATCGCGGGATAGCGAATCAACTGGGCTTCCGTCTCCTCAAAGAACTCCCGCAAACGGACGCGCTCGATGAGTCCGGTCGCCAGCATTTGTGCGACGTCGTGCCGGTCCCGCGCGTGGTCGCGTTCGATCTTTGCCAGCGCCTGCGCGTAGAAATCGTAATGATGGAAGGACACCGGGCCGTGCCTCGCGATGAAGCGGCTGCGCCCCTGCCAACCGGGCAGCATGGGGACAAACTGATCGGGCGCCGCCAGCTCGATATTGATGTCGAGCGTGTCTTTGAGGTGCGGCAGCGCTTCAAAAAAACCCGCGGGCTCCGGCTCGGCTTTCAAGTCCACATCCATGGTCATCTCGCGCCAGCCCAGCAGCACCGCCGAGACACCGCCGGTGAAATACACGCTGCCAGCCGAGCGCACCGCACTCCCCAACTCAGCCATGAGGCGTTCGATTCGCTCGCGATTGGTGTCCTGACGCATGGCGACACCGTAGCGGGCAGCGCCTCCGATTTCACCGGCCAAATTTTTTTCCCGCCGACGGAAGAAGGAGCGAGCTCCCCGATTCCTGTTTCCTGTTTCCATGCTGATCCGGTAATTACCGCGCCTCACCTCGATGAATGCTTCCTCCGACGCCGCACCAACCGCGCCAGCCCTGCCTCCGGGATCGGGCGATCGCCGGGAATTTTTGAAGTCCGCCGCGTGCATCGCGCTCGGCGGCGCTTGCGTGCTGGCGCCGGTGGCGGCGGGCGTGGCGGTGCTGCTCGGGCCGCTGCGACTGCCGGCGCCGGATGGCGCATGGGTGCTGCTCACGCGGCTCGATGCGCTCCGCGCGGGCGCGGGGCCGCGGCTCTTCCAGGTCTTCATCGAGCGCACCGATGCGTGGACGCGCCACGCGCGCAGCGCGGTGGGCACGGTCTTTCTCGAGCGGCTCGATGAGACGACGGTGCGCGCCTTTCAAAGCGCCTGTCCGCACCTCGGCTGCGCGGTCGAATGGCGGCGCCAGAAGACGCAGTATTTCTGCCCCTGCCACAACAGCGCCTTCACCGCGGCCGGCGCAATCATCGCGCCCAGCCCGGCGGCGCGCGGACTCGACGCGCTCGACGTGGAGATTCGCGACGAGGGCGAAGTGTGGGTGCGCTTCCAGGATTTCAAAGCCGGGGTGAAAGCAAAGGTGCCCGTGGCATGAAGCGCGCGTGGGACTGGCTGGACTCGCGCACCGGGTTCCGCGCGCTCGCGCGCACGGCGCTCTACGAGCACGTGCCCGGCGGCGCCCGCTGGCGCTACGTGTGGGGCAGCACGCTGAGCTTTGCCATCGCCGTGCAGTTCCTCACGGGCGTGATCTTATGGATGAACTACAGCCCCGGCGCGCAGAGCGCGTGGGAGAGCGTCTATTACATTCAAGAGGTGCTGCCCGGCGGCTGGTGGCTGCGCGGCATTCATCACTTCATGGCGCAGCTCATGGTGCCGCTGCTGGTGCTGCACTTTCTGCAAGTGATCATCGACGGCGCCTACCGCGCGCCGCGCGAGGTGAATTACTGGTTCGGCCTCGGCCTGCTAGGGCTCACGCTGGCGATCTCGCTCACGGGCTATCTGCTGCCGTGGGATCAGCGCGGATATTGGAGCACCAAGGTCGTCACCAATCTCATCTCCGGCGTGCCTGTGGTGGGGGACGATCTCCAGCGCATCGTCGTGGGCGACGCAAACTACGGGCACCAAACGCTCACGCGATTTTTTGCGATGCACGCGGGCGTCCTTCCCGCGCTGCTCGTGCTGCTCATCGCCGCCCACGTCGCGCTCTTTCGCCGGCACGGCCTCACGGCGCGGCAGCCGCGGCGCGGGGCGGACGCGATGTTTTGGCCCGACCAGGTGCTGCACGATGCGGTGGCGTGCAGCGCGGTCATGGCCGCGGTGCTCGGTCTCGTCTGGTGGTTTCGCGGCGCGGAACTCGGCGCGCCCGCCAATCCCGCCGAGCCCTACAGCGCGGCGCGGCCCGACTGGTATTTCATGGCGCTCTTCCAGTTCCTGAAATACTTCGAAGGCGAACGGCTCATCTGGGGCTCGCTCGTTTTCCCCGGCCTCGTCTTTCTGCTTCTCATGCTCATGCCGCTGCTCGGGCGCTGGAAACTCGGGCATCGCTTCAATCTCTTCGTGCTCTGCGCCGGCCTTGCCGGATTCGGCACGCTCACCGCCATCGCTTTCTCGAAAGACGCGCACGACGAACATTTCCACGCCGCTGTGGCGCAGGCAGAGCGCGACGCCGAGCGCACGAAACATCTCGCCACGGCGCGCCGCGGCATTCCCACCGAGGGCGCGCTCGCCCTGCTGCGCGAAGACCCGCTCACCCAGGGCCCGCGGCTCTTTGCCAGCCAGTGCGCGAGCTGCCACACCTACGCCGGACACGATGGCCTCGGCGCGCCGTTCACCGAGCCGCCGAGCGCGCCGGACCTCGCCGGCTTCGGCTCGCGCCAGTGGTTGCGCGGCTTCATGGACCCGCGGCAAATCGAGTCGCTGAAATACTTTGGCGGCACCGCCTTTGTGCATCCCAAGACGGGCGACAAAAAAAGCAGGATGGTGCGCTACATCCTCGACAAGGTGCCCGCCTACGGCGCGGAGGAAAAAGAGCAGCTCGAAAAAATCCTCGCCGCGCTCAGCGCCGAGGCCGCGCTGCCCGCGCAAAAAGAAGCCGACGCGCGCGACGCCACGCTCATCGCGGAGGGAAAAAAACTTTTCTCCGACGGTGTGCTCGAATGCGCCGACTGCCATCAATTCCACACCGAGGACGCGGGCAGCGGCCCCGACTTCACCGACTATGCCTCGACGGCCTGGCTCGGCGAGTTTTTGAAAAACCCCGGCCACGAACGTTTCTACGGCAAGAACAACGACCGCATGCCGGCCTTCGGAAAGACCAGCCGCCTGAACGCGCGCGAACTCGCCCTGCTCATCCGCTGGCTTCGCGAAGAGCCCGCCGCGAACTGACCGCTGTGCACCTGCAGATTCGTTCAGCGCAGCCGGAAAAATTCGTGGCTGTCTTCAAATCCTTTCAGCTCGTGCCGCCCGGGAATCGGCTCCAGCACAGAAGCGACGCCAGTAACGCCCGCGCGCTCTCCGTGAAACAGAACGCCACGCCCGCGCCACCCGCGACCTTCTCGACGCGGAAAATGAAATTCACTTCCGGCCCCATGAGGCATTCCTCGCCCACGCTCGCCGCGCCGCCCAGAGACTTCGCCGCGATGCACGATGACGCGAAACTTCGGTGCCGTCGTCTCCCGCAGTTCGCGAAAAGCCCGCACCGCCGCGGCCACCTGCGCCGCGCTCTCCGGCCCCGAAAATGGCGCGTGGCGACCAGCGCCGTCGCGCGCCGGGACCGAGAGCGCGCCGCGCAATTTCAGCGCCGTCCACGAAAACGATGACAGCCGTTTCCAACATCGCGCGTCGCTACTTTCGCTCGCGCGCTTTGAGCGCCGCGAACGCGACGACGTAACTCGCGGCGACCCACAGCGCCAGCGTTAGCACGGCGAGCCGGCCGGGCTCGGCATTTGCAAACTCCGCGCCGGTCTTCGCGTAGCCGCGCGCGCGCAAGTTGGAGACGGCGATGGGATGGTCGGCGATGAATTGGCCGGCGATCTTCTGCCGCCACAGGAAGCTCGTATCCATGAGGCTCTCCGCGGCGAAGGCGGGCGTGATGCTGCTGAGGGCGAGCACCGCGGGCTTCATGTCGCGCACCTCGACGGTGAAGCCGGAAAAAAGAATCTGCGGGATGAGCACGAGCGGCACGATCATCACCGCCTGCAAGACGGAGCCCGCGAGCGCTGAGATGGCGGAGCCGATGCCCACTGCCGCGAGCGCAGTGCCGAGCAGCCCCAGCAACTGCCAGCACACCGAACCCCCGAGCCCGCGCTCAAAGGCCGCGACGCAAACGTAGAGCAGCAGCGCCTGCGCGGCGGTAACGGCGGTGAGGAAAAGGAATTTGCTCGCGAGATAAGAGTGCGCGCCGACGCCGACGAGCCGTTCGCGCTTGTAGATGGCGATCTCTTTCACGATCTCCTGCGCCGCATTGCTGCACCCCAGCCACAGCGTGGCGAGGTAGGCGAAGAAGAGGATGAGCGAGGGATTGTCGCTCGCCCACGACACCAGCGCGGCGATCACGATGGGCTGGCCGATGAGCAGCAGAAAATTCCGCCAGTCCGCGCGCAGAATCGCCCACTGCCGCGCGAGCAAGATCGGCAGCGCCCAAGCGCGCCGCGCCGCTGACTCCTGACTCCTGACCTCCGACTCTTGATCCCTGTCCCTCGACTCCCGCGCAAACTGCTCCCGCCACTCGTGCGGCGATTTTTCCTGCAAGCGATCGTAGAGCCCCGCGAGCTTCGGCACGGCGAAATACTCACGCGCTTCCTGCGCCGAACCTTGGAAGACGAGGCAGCCGCCGGAGAAGACCGCGAGTTCATCCATGAGATAGGCGTGCTCCATGACATGTGTAGTGCAGACGATGGTGCAGCCGCCGTCGGCGAGATCGCGCAGCAATTCCATGAGCTGAAATTCCGTGGCCGGATCGAGGCCGGAGCTGGGTTCGTCGAGAAAAAGAATCGCGGGCCTGGCGAGCAGCTCCGCGCCGACGCTCACCCGTTTACGCTGGCCGCCGGAGAGCCGCGCGATGGGTTTCGCCGCGTGCTCGCGCAAGCCGAGCTGGCCCATGGTTTGCAGGAGGAGCTTTTGCAATTCGAGATCGGGCGTGCCGGCGGGCAGCCGCAGCCGCGCGCTGAAGCGCAAGGCCGCGGCGACGGTGAGCTCGGGATGCACGATGTCTTCCTGCGGCACAAAGCCGAAGACATGGCCGCTGCGGGCGACATCCGCGCCGTCGATGAGCACGCGCCCGCGGTCCGGCGCGCGCAGTCCGCAGAGGGTGTGCAGCATCGTGGATTTGCCCGCGCCGCTTGGGCCGAGGATGCCGACGAAGCGCGACGGCGCGATGCGCAGCGTCACATCGTCGAGGATCACCTGGCCGGTTTCGGAGGTGGCGAAAATATCGGTGGCCTCGATGCGCCCGCCGCCGGTTTGCGTCACGCGCACTAGGCTGTGGCCGTCGAATTGAAAACAGAACGGCCCGATCTGCAGACGATCGCCGACGGTGCACTCGTGCGTGTCGAAGCGGTGGCCGTTGACGAAGGAACCGCCGGTCGAGTTGAGATCGGTGACGATGCAGCCGCCGTGCACGCCGGGATCGAGCCTGGCGTGGTGGCGCGAGACAGCCGGATCGTTGAGCCACACGTCGGAGGTGGGATCGCGCCCGACGGCGAGCTCGCGATCGACTTCGATGCGGTCGATGACTTTGCCGAGCACGGACATCGCGACCGCCGCTTCTCCAGAAACGTCATCGAGTGTCGATAGCTCGCCGATGGCAAACTTGAGCACCGCCGGCCCGATGCCGATCTCGTCGCCCGATTCGAGCCGAGTGGTGGAGACGATGCGCGCGCCATTGACGAGAGTGCCGCGCACGCTGCCCATGTCTTCGACCTCACACCGCGCGCCATCCCAGAGGAAGCGGCAGTGCTGCCGCGAGATTTCCACGTGCGGCAGTTCGATCTCCCCCTCCGGCGAACGCCCCGCGATGGAGGTGCCTTTTTTAAGCAGAAAAATCTGCCGCTCGAGGCCGGAGACGATGACGAGGTGGGCAGTCATGGGAATGACGAATGGCAAATGACCGGTACGCGGAAACGATCTACGATTCACCATTCACGATTCACGGTTCACGGTCGAGTCGAGGGTGAAGCCCACGAGCCCGGAGCGGAAAGCTCTGGCGTAAATCGCCCGTCGTGGCGGGACGCCGCCGCGCCGCAATTTCCACCGGCACATTGAACACCTTGGGCCGCTCCGGCGGATAATTGGTCTCGATGCGCACCACGCCCCGCAGGGGCTGCGCCGTGGAAGCCGTCGTGACCGTGATCTCAAAACTGCCCCCCCTTCGAGCGCCTTGAGCGTCGCAAAGGAGCCGATCGTCGCTCGCCCGCACCCCGATGACCTGGATGGGCACATCGCTGCCCAAGGTGAGGGTAAAGGTGCGCGCCCCATTTTCCGCATTGAGCATCCACTTGATGGCCGCCGGCTCGATACGCACCAGCTCGGGGATGAAGGTGCGCACCGTGAGTTGCGTATAGGGCTCGTTGCGATCGTCCGTCGTCACCATCTGCTTTTTGCTGCATCCCCTGCCTTTCGCCGATGGTGAAGGTCGCCGTGATCTTTCCCTTCTCCTTTGGCTGGTAAGTCTTCTTTGCCAGCGCCGTAGTCGTGCACCCACAACTCGACTTCACATCCACGATAGTGATCGGCACTGTCCCCGAGTTGAAAAACTCAAGGGTAAGTTGGTGCAGTCGCTGGAGGCCAATGCGGCGCTGGAAAAAGAGAAGGTCGCGAAGCGAAGAGCGCGAAGCGTCGAAGGAGTGATTCCAATTCCCCATTTCTTCTTCGCGCTCTTCGCCTCCTTCCTGTGAACCGGGTGGGTCGGCTGCAACTTTGGGATGCGCTCCCGGTTTCTCGTCTAGCGCTCCGCGGCGTAACTTTCGGAAAAGATTCGGCGTCTCGGAGTCATTCACTACTCCAGATCATGAAAAACGACTCCCACTCCTGCAACGCGATCACGCCCCTCTTCACCCGGCGCGACATTTTGAAAAACATTTCGTGCGGCTTTGGCTACCTCGCCTTTGCCGGCCTCGCAGCGCGCGGCGCAGCAAACGAAAATCCGCTCGCGCCGAAGTCGCCGCATTTCCCCGGGAAAGCCAAACGCGTGATCTTCCTGTGCATGCGCGGCGGGCCGTCGCACGTCGATACCTTCGACTACAAGCCGCAGCTCACCGCCGACACCGACAAACCCGGCAAGCGGCCTGGCACCAAGCTCCTCGGCTCGAAATGGAAATTTGCGCAGCACGGGCAGAGCGGCATGTGGATTTCGGAACTCTTTCCAAACGTGGCGAAGCACGCCGACGAGTTGTGCCTGGTGCATTCGATGCAGACCGATCTGCCATCACATCCGCAGGCCTTCCTCAAGCTGCACACGGGCAACTCGCAATTCGTCCGCCCCTCGCTCGGCGCGTGGACTCTCTACGGCCTCGGCTCGACGAACGAAAACCTGCCGGGCTACGTGACGCTCACGCCGCCGAGCCAGTTTGGCGGCGCGCAAAATTACGGCAGCGCGTTCCTGCCCGCGATTTATCAGGCCACGCGCATCGGCGGCGACGCACGTCCCATCGCCGGCGCCGAGGTGCGCAATCTTTCCACGCAACTCAGCCCCGCAGCACAGCGCGCCGAACTCGAACTCGTGCAAGCGCTCAACCGCGAAAAACTTGCACGCGACAAATTCAATCCCGAAGTCGAAGGCGTGATCGAGTCGTATGAGCTCGCCTTCAAGATGCAGAGCCAGATGCCGCAGGTCATGGACATCTCGAAGGAAACCGAGGCGACCAAGAAGCTTTACGGCATCGGCGAATCGCGCGGCGGCAGCGGAATGTATGGCGGCCCGCTAGGTGGAGCCGGCCCCGAGGACTTCGGCCACAAGTGCCTGCTCGCGCGGCGCATGATCGAAGCCGGCGTGCGCTTCGTCGAAGTCACGCATGGGAACTGGGATCAGCACTTCAATCTCTCCACCGCGCTCGCCGGGAATTGCCGCGCAGTCGATGCGCCGATCGCCGGCTTGCTCACCGATTTGAAATCGCGCGGATTGCTGAAAGACACACTCGTTATCTGGGCCGGCGAATTCGGCCGCACCCCGCACGCGCAAGGCGGCGACGGACGCGACCACAACAACAAAGCCTTCACCGTGTGGATGGCCGGCGGCGGCATCAAAGGCGGCGTGAGCCACGGTCAGACCGATGAGTACGGTTACGAGGCCGTGGAGGACAAAGTGCAGATCCACGATCTCCACGCCACCCTCCTCGCCGCTCTCGGCCTCAACCACGAGAAGCTCACCTTCAAATACGCCGGCCGCGACTTCCGCCTCACCGACGTGAGCGGCACCGTGGTAAAAGCCATCCTGGCGTAGGCGGGGGAGGATCCGGGGAGCACACGCCTCTGGCGTGTTGGTTTCGGCGTCTCGCCGAAACGAACTTTGTGAACCGCGTGACGTGAAGGGACGTCCCAATTGTCTCGGTCGCCTTGGAAAGTCCGTCTTCGCGGGAAGCGGAGACCAACACGCCAAAGGCGTGTGCTCCCCGGAGGTCTGCCGCTCCGCGTCGCAGCTCTTTACGAAGGAGGAACAAGACGGCATCCTGCCCGTTCCTTCATGCCGTTCTTCGTCGCTCTCCTTCTTTTAATCCTGAGCCTCCCAGGGCGCGCTGCAGAGGTTCCGTGGAAATGGCAGGACGCGCTCGTGCCCGACGTGGGCTTCGATCTCGATGCCGCGCAGATCGTGCGGGTGACTTCGCTCGGCGTGAAAGGGAACGGCACGCTGCGCGATGCGCTCAAGGTGAAAGGTCCGCGCATCGTAGTCTTTGAAGTGGGCGGCGTGATCGACCTGGAGAAGCAAGGCGTGGATGTGGACGAACCCGACGTCATCGTCGCGGGGCAGACGGCGCCGCCGCCCGGCATCACGCTCATCCGCGGCGGAGTGCGCATCCGCGGCGATCGCGTGGTGCTGCAACACTTGCGCGTGCGGCCCGGCGATGCGGGCGAGCTGAAGCGCAGCGGGTGGAGTCCGGACGGCATCACCACCAGCGGCGGGCCGGTCGATGTGTGGATCGATCATTGTTCGGCCACGTGGGCGATCGACGAATGCATCTCC
Organism: Chthoniobacterales bacterium; assembly: GCA_038238555.1. GTDB lineage: Bacteria > Verrucomicrobiota > Verrucomicrobiia > Chthoniobacterales > Chthoniobacteraceae > JANNXQ01. The sequence continues at coordinate 42,937 of JBBRXP010000027.1, forward strand.
GCCACCACCTACAAATCGCCGACCGGCCAGCCGGCGCGGCGCATCTTCATCCGCGACTGCATCATCGCTGAAGGGCTCAACGACGCATCGCATCCGAAAGGCCCGCACTCGAAGGGCACGCTCGTCTTCGGCGGCACGCAGCAGGTGGCCATCGTTGGCAATCTTTATGCGAGCAACGTTGAGCGCAATCCCGTCTTTCAGCCCGACACCTCGGGCGTGGTGGTCAACAACGTCATCGCCAATCCCGGCCAGCGCGCCATCCACGCGCACGGCCCCGAGCCGGGCGACACCGAGCATCTCAAGCCGCGGATCTCCGTGGTCGGAAACGTGGTGCTCTTCGGCGAGGAAACTAAAAAAACTGCCGCGGTGTTTGAAGGCGCCGCGGACGTTTTTTTTGAAAACAACGAAGGTTTCGACTGGCTCGGCGAGCCGCTCCCAGTGCTGCGCCAGCCGATGCCCACACTCACGCAACGGCCGCTGTGGCCCGAGGGTCTGCAAGCGGCGAGCCCCGCGGCGGCGCTGTGGCGCGTGGCGCGTTTTGCCGGCGCGCGTCCGGCGGAGCGCGACTCGATCGACACTCGCATCGTGCGCGAAGCGCTCACCGGCGTCGCGCACATCATCGACAGCCAGGAGCAGGTCGGCGGCTACCCGAAACTCGAATCCACAAAGCGTCCGCTCGCTGTGCCGGAAAAAGACCGTCGTGCATGGCTGGAAGCTCTCGCCGGCGATGTCACAAGGAGCGGCGACACCCCTGTCGCCGGTGCGGAGCGCCGCCGGCCACGGGCGGGCGTTGGCGCGTCGCCAACGGCATTGTGCCGCACGAGGGCGGCGGGGCTCCGGGCCGAACGACACGAGTGTCGCCCCATCCCAAAGCAACCGT
>JBBRXP010000028.1:0-43706 GCA_038238555.1 Chthoniobacterales bacterium
TACCCAAAGATCAGCGGCAGCCACGCGCCCCAGATGAAGAACTGGAGCACCATCATGAGGAAGAGCTTGAAGCGCGGGGAGTGGTTCATCGGCGCAAACGTGTAAGGGGCTGCTGTGGGTGTGGCAAGGCGCACCACCTTTCCCCAAAAAAAGAAGCGCCCCGCTGATCGAGAGAACAGCGGGGCGCGTGAACTTTCCTCTCCGCGCAGGTTCAGAGCACCTGCGTCTTGCCCGGCACGGGGCGCGGATAGTAGCCGTCGGGGCCGGGCTTCGGGCCGGGATCGGCGTCCCACGGGATTTTTCCGCCGGAGTTGTAGAAGGGAAAAATTTCCTTCTTCGAATTGAGCGCGGCGTCCCACTCGAGCTCCTTGCCGGAATAGGCAGCCATGCGGCCGATGAGCGAGGTCATGGTACTCGTGGCGCCGTAGAAGGCCTCGTTGTACTCCTTGTTGTTGCGGATGGCGTGGAAGAAGTCGTCGTGCTCCTGCTGGTAGGGATCCTTGTCGGCGTCTTGTTTGGTGTAGCGCCACTGGTCGGTGCCGAGGATCGTGTGGCGGCTCACGTCGGCGCGGCCTTTCGAACCTTGCACGTGCTCGCTCACGCTGTCCCAGCAGCCGGCTTGATGGCGGCAGTAGCTGTAGCAGATCGAGCCGTCTTCGTATTCAAACTCGCACGCGAAGTGGTCGAAGATTTCGCCGTCGTCGGGACTGTTGGTGATCTCGCGGCCGCCCATCGAGCGGGCCTTCACGGGGTGCCCGTTCTTCACCCAATTGATCACGTCGAGATTGTGAATGTGTTGCTCGTCGATGTGGTCGCCGCAGATCCAGGCGAAGTAGTACCAGTTGCGCATCTGGTATTCCAACTCGGTGAGCGGACGGCCGTAAGTCTTCTCGAGATCGGCGCGCTTCTTCTGCCACGGGCGCCGGCCGTCCCAGTAAGCGCGCATGCTGTGGATGTCGCCCACGGCGCCGTCGTGCAGCCGTTGGATGGTGGCGATGTATCCGGCCTGATGATGGCGCTGGAGGCCGACTGCGACTTTGAGGTTTTTCTTTTTCGCCTCTTCCGCGGCCGCGAGAACTTTGCGCACGCCGGTGGCGTCGGTGGCCACAGGCTTCTCCATGAAAACGTTTTTGCCCTGCTTGATGGCTTCTTCAAACATCATGGGACGAAAGCCCGGCGGCGTGGCGAGGATGGCGACATCGCACAGCGCGATGGCTTTTTGAAATGCGTCGAAGCCGAGAAACTGGCGCTCCTTCGGCACATCCACGCGCTCGGCGTGGTTCTTGGAAAGATTCGCCAGCGAACTGGTGAGCCGGTCTTCGTGCACGTCGCCCATCGCGACGAGTTTGACGGGGCCTTGCTGGTAAGTGGACAGCGCTTGATTGGCCGCGCCGGAGCCGCGGCCTCCGCAGCCGATGAGCGCGATCTTGATTTCATCGCTGCCGCCGGCCGCGTGGGCAAAGCGGCCGATGTCGAGGGCGCCGACGAGGGCGCCGCCCGCGACGGCGGTGGAGGTGCTCTTGAGGAAGTGACGGCGCGAACGCGCGTCGTGAGGGGATGGGTGGTTCATGGATGCGTGGGTTTGGTGGTGAAAGTTACGCCTTGCGATATGGCTCGATCTTCACGATCTCGGCGAGGCGTTCGCCGTGTTCGGTGGGGAGCTTCACTTGCTCGCCGACCTTGTGGCCGATGACGGCTTGGGCCAGCGCGCTCTGGTAACTGAGCACGCCTTTTTCCGGATCGCCATCCCAAGCGCCGAGGATCGTGAACACGTCGAGGCGTCCGTCGCTCGGTTCCTTCAAGGTCACGATGGTGCCGATGGCGGCGGCGGCGGTGTCGGCGTTTGCGAAGTCGGTGCCGCGAGCGAGGGAAAGCTCGCGCTCGGTTTCGGATTTGCGGCGCAGCAGCACGCGTTGCATTTCCTTGGCGGCCTTGAATTCGAAATTTTCCCGCAAGTCGCCGTAGCTCCGGGCGATGCCGATCTCCTTGGTGTTCTCGGGAATTTTTTTCGTAACGAGTTCGTCAAACTCGGTCTTGCGGCGCTCGAGGCTTTCCCATGAAACGAGGAGCGCTTCCTGTTTTTCCTCGGCGCCGCTGGAGACCATCGCTTCGAGCTCGGGATAAACTCGGATGATGCGGCCGAGCAAGGAGCGCTTGTTGAGCTCTTCAAAGACGGGCGTGAGGAGAATCTTGCGCATCGTGTCGCGCAGATCTTCGAGCGAGGCGTCGGTGATGAGATCGTTGAGCAGGTTGTGGTCGCCGACGAGCAGGTCGTGCAGTTTGCGATCGCGCTTTTCGCTGAACTGGTCGCGCTCGAGCGCGGAGACGATGGCGTTGAGCAGCCGCGAATTGACCAGTTCGGAGTACGGCCCGGTGCGCTCGCGGCAGAGCCAGTTGAGCGCCTCGGTGCTGATGGAATGTTCGCCGATCGCGCGATCCAGCGCGGCGCGCAGCTCGGCGGTCTGGCCTCGCTCGGTGATGAGTCGCGCGGCTTCCGAAACCACTTTGGTATTGCCGCGGAGCACGAGAGTCACGGCTCTGTTGAGCCATCCGTCGCCGAAGGCCGCGGGCAGTTCGGCGATCACGCGCTTCATCTTTGCGGCAGGCACATCGGCGATGAGCACGGGAAGATTGCGCTCGCCGTCGCGCAAGACGCCGGCGACGGTCGGCGCTCCCGGGCCGGCATTGAGGCCGGGGGCTTTCTCGATGAGATCGTCGCGCGTGAGCAGCAGCGTGAGCGCTTCGCTCGTGTGAAGTTTCGCGCTCTTTTTGCAGGTGTCGTTGGCCGCCACGATCACCGGCTGCAGGAGCGCGGCCGGATCGCGGAACTCCGCGATATTTTTCACGATGAGATCGAGCGCGGCGATCTGGTGCTTGAGTTGCCGGGCGTTGTTAAAGGCGGCGACGTATTCGTCCGCGTGCGAGATCGGCCCGTCGCGCAATTCAAAAGGCAGCCCCTTTTTCGTCGGGATCGCAAAGTGCCCCTCGGCCTTCATGGCCTTCTTTGCCGCTTCCAGCCAGCGTTTGAACTCAGGCTCGCTCAGCACGTCGGGCACGAGCGCGGCGGCGACTTGATCCTGCGTGGCCCGCCCGCCGTGGCTCTCGAGGATGGTGCGCATGAGGCCCACCGCGTCGGTTTTCGTGCGGGCCTTTACGGCAGCGAGGTTGCTGGCCTTTTGCGCGAGGATGTGCGCGGCCGGCACCGGCGCGAGCGACTCCGCCGCATACTGGAGCTGCATCGAGTGGCCGCGCTTGCCTTTGAAATGGATGACCACCTGCCCGATCAAAAAATTAAACGAGTCGATCTGCCCGAAGCCCCAACTCTTGTGCTGCACGTAAGAGCCAGGTGAAAGTTGCGAGAGCATCTGGCCCGCGGCGGTGGTGAGTTTGCCGGACTCGACGGCTTTTTGAATTTCGGGATCCATTTGGGGCGCGAAAGATAATTGGCGAGAGCTAGAGGGCCAAGAGTTTAATGACGAACTGCTTCGTCATTCGTCATTCGTCATTCGTTCATTCGTCATTGGTCCCCATGCCTCCCCGCCTCGTCGCTCCCGCGCTGCTGCTGCTCGTGTCCGTATTGTGGAGCCTGGGCGGCGTGCTCATCAAGTCGGTGGATTGGCCGCCGATGGCCATCGCCGGAGCGCGCAGTGCGATTGCGCTGCCGGTCATTGTGGCGTGCGCCGGCTGGCCGCGCGTTACTTTTTCCCGCGCGCAACTCGGCGGCGGCGTGGCCTACGCGGCGATGGTGATTTTCTTCGTGCTCGCGACGCGCCTGACCACGGCGGCCAACGCGATCTTTCTCCAATACACCGCGCCTCTTTACGTGGCCGCGCTCGGCCACTGGCTGCTCGGCGAGCGCGCGCTCAAGAGCGACTGGGCGCTCATCGCCGTGGCACTCGCGGGCATCGCGCTCTTCTTCGTCGATGGGCTCACGCTGGAGGGGATGTGGGGAAATGTGTGCGGGCTGGCGAGCGGGCTGGCGTTTGCGGCGACGGCGCTGCTCCTGCGCAAGCAGCGCGCGGAATCGCCGCTCGCCGCGATCCTGCTCGGCAATGTGCTGGCAGCGCTGGCGGGGCTGCCCTTCCTCGCCGGCGCGCATGTCTTGCCAGCTCGCGGCTGGATCGCGCTGGCGCTGCTGGGCTCGGTGCAGCTCGGGCTTTCCTACGTGCTCTACAGCGTGGCCATCCAGCGCGTGACGGCGATCGAGGCCGTGCTCATCCCGCTGCTCGAGCCGGTGCTCAATCCGCTGTGGGTGATGCTGCTCGTGGGCGAGCGGCCCGGAGCGTGGGCTCTGGCAGGCGCGGCGCTGGTGATCGGCGCCGTCTTTCTGCGCGGCACTCTCATGGTCTTGTCGCGGCGCTAGCGGCACGGAATCCGCTAATTCTTTCCGCGAAATTCACCGCCGACTTTCGCGCCGCCAAACCGCCCCTGATGACTCGCCCAATAGAGACCGCCGCGCCCCTCTCGATGGAGAAGGAGGCGAGCTTTCGTTTGCTCTTCGAGCGGCATCCGCTGCCGCTGTGGGTGGTCGCCGGCGACTCGCTGGCCATCCTCGCCACGAACGATGCGGCAGTGGAAAAATACGGCTACTCGCGCGAAGAATTCCTGGCGATGAAGATGGATGGCTTTGCCACTCCGGACCCGGCCGCCGTGGAGCCCGCCGATGCGGAGCGCGGCGCGTGGGGACCCGAGCGCAGCGTGCCGTGGCAGCATCGCTGCAAAGGCGGCGCGCTGCTCGAAGTCGAGAGCGCCTGGCACGAAATCGAATTTGCCGGCCGCGGCGCGGTGCTCGTGCTCGCCATCGACCGCACCGAGCAGAAGCGCGCCGAGGAACGCGCGCGCGAACAGGAAAACATGCTCAACCGCGCCAGCGACGCCATCATCGTGCGCAATCTCGAGGACCGCATCCTCTTCTGGAATCAAGGCGCAGAGCGGCTCTACGGCTGGACGGCCAGCGAAGCGCTCGGCCGCTGCACGGTCGATCTCTACGTGGAAGAGGTGGACGGCGACGCAGAGGAGGAGTTGCTCACGCGCGGCGAGTGGAGCGGCCAGCTCAAGCATCGCAGTCACGACGGGCGCAAGATCGTGGTCAACTCGCGCTCGACTCTGGTGTGCAACGAGCAAGGCAAGCCGACCTCGGTGCTCGTCATTAACACCGACATGACGGAGACCAAAAAACTCGAGTCGCAATTTCTCCGCGCGCAACGGCTCGAGAGCATCGGCACGCTCGCCAGCGGCATCGCCCACGACTTGAATAACATTCTCTCGCCCATCCTCATGTCGGTGGACATTCTCCGCGGCGAAATCAAAAACCCCGAGAGCCTCAAGGTGCTCAGCATCATCGAGGGCAGCGCGGAACGGGGCGCGGGCATCGTAAAGCAAGTGCTCACCTTTGCCCGCGGCGTGGAAGGCGAGCGCGTGCTGCTCCAGCCAAAACACTTGATGGGCGAGCTCGCCAAAATCATGGCGCAAACTTTCCCGCGCAACATCGACATCCAGTCGAACGTGGCCCACGACTTGTGGACGGTGAGCGGCGACGCCACGCAGTTGCATCAGGTGTTGCTCAACTTGTGCGTGAATGCGCGCGACGCCATGTCGGCGAGCGGCGGCTCGCTCGGCATCAGCGCGGAAAATGTGGATGTGGATGAACACTTCGCGAGCATGAATCCCGGCGCGCAGCTCGGCGCGCACGTCATCTTCCGCGTGTCGGACACCGGCTCTGGCATGTCGCCCGAAACCATGGAGCGCATCTTCGATCCCTTCTTCACGACCAAGGAAGTCGGCAAGGGCACGGGCCTCGGGCTGGCGACCGTGATGGGCATCGTGAAGAGCCACGGCGGATTTCTCAGCGTGCAGAGCGAGATCGGCGTGGGCACGAGCTTCCGTGTCTTCCTCCCCGCCTCGCGCGACGTGAAGGCGACGGAGCAGCGCGAGGCCGAGGCGGGCATCGCGGCCGGCAACGGCGAACTCATCCTGGTGGTGGACGATGAAGCGCCGATCCGCGACGCGCTCGTGCGCAGCCTCCAGGCAAATGGCTACCAGGCTTACACCGCCGAGGACGGCAGCGACGCGCTCGCGCTTTACTACGAACGGCGCGCGGAAATCGCCGTGGTCGTCACCGATCTGGCGATGGGGGGCATGGACGGGATCGCGCTCGTGCGCGCCTTGCGCAAAGTGAATCCCGACGTGCGCGTGGTGGTTTCGAGCGGCCACTTTCAAAAAGAAAACACGACGATTCTGAGCGGCCTCGGCGTGCACCACTTCCTCGACAAACCCTACAGCGCCGACAAACTCTTCCGCGCGGTGCAAGGGGCTCTGGGGAAAGTGGAGAGTTGAGAGTCGCGGCGCGCGCGAGTCTTGGATAAAACCCAGGGAGAGGCGACATTCCTGTCGCCTCTCGTTTCCTTTGCACACTGCCAGCTCCATCCAGATGAAAGCTCCACGCGACCGCATCTTCGCGGTCGTGAGCGATCTCGTGCGATGGCCCGCGCTCCTTGCGCACTACCGGTCCATCCGCATTCTCGGCGACACAGACAAGGGCCGCATCGTGCGCATGGCCGCCACACGTTCCGGCCTTCCCATCGCGTGGGTTTCCGAATACTGGACTGACCCGCGCGCGCTCGAGCTGCACTTCCTCCATCTGCGAGGGTGGACCAAGGGCATGAAAGTCGTGTGGACCCTCACGCCCACGCGCGACGGCACCCGCGTCGAGATCGTCCACGACTTGTGCTTCCGCATTCCGGCGCTGGGCTGGCTGGCGGAGCCGATCATCGGCGGCTTCTTCATCCGCCACGTCGCGGAGCAGACGCTGGCGACATTTAAGGAGCACCTTGAGAAAGTGAATGGTGACTTGTGACTGGTGAATTGTGATGCCGCTCTCCGACCATTCACCTATCACCGGTCACCATTCACCCGGGGGCAGGCGGACGGTCATCACCGGCCTCGGCCCGATCACTTGCTGCGGCACGGGCAAGGATTCTTTTTGGGCGTCGATCCGCGCCGGGCGCAGCGGCATCGCGCCCATCACGCTCTTCGACACGAGCCCCTTCAAGGCCCGCACCGGCGGCGAGGTGCGGGACTGGGATCCGACCGCCTTCTTCCCGCCACACCGGCTCAAGCGGCTCGACCGCTACGCGCAGTTCAGCGTGGCCAGCGCGCTCCTGGCGCTCGACGACGCGAAATTTCCGTGGAGCAAAGAGCAGCCCCAAGCGCGCGTAGGCGTGAGCTTCGGCACCGCGCTCGGCGGCATCTCCGGCGCGGAGATCGAGCACAGCAGCTTTTTGAAAAAGGGATCTCGCGGCGTGAATCAGACACTCGCGCTCCAGGTCTTCGGCGGCAGCGCGCACTCGAATATCGCCATCGAGTGCGGCTTCCGCGGCCCCGGCACCACCAACTCGAATTCCTGCGCCAGCGGTGTCATCTCCGTGGGCGAAGCCATGCGCTACATCCGCGACGGCATGGCCGATGTGATGATCGCCGGCGGCGCCGAGGCTCCGCTCGCGCCGCTCAGTTTCGGCGCCTTCGATTTCATCCGCACCATGTCGCGCTGGACCGGCGAGCCCGCCGCGTTTGCGTGCCGGCCCTTCGATGCCGAGCGCGATGGCTTCGTCATGGGCGAAGGCGCGGCGTCGCTCGTGATCGAGGAATACGAACACGCCGTCGAGCGTGGCGCGCACATTTATGCCGAAGTGCTCGGCTACGCGCTCACCAACGAAGCCTGGCACATGACCACGCCGCTGCCCTCCGGCGAGAGCGTGATCCGCTGCATTCGGGAAGCGCTCGCCGCCGCCGGTCTCGTGCCGGAGCAAATCGATTACATCAACGCCCACGCCAGCAGCACCCAGGCAAACGACTCAAACGAAGCCGCGTGCATCAAGGCCGTCTTCGGAACGCAGCCTCCGCCGGTGAGCGGCACCAAAGCTTTCACGGCCCATCCGCTCGGTGCCACCGGCGCGATGGAGACCACTCTCTGCGCGCTCGCCCTCGAGCACGGCTACATCCCACCCACGCTGCACCACCGCACCGCCGACCCCGCCTGCGACCTCGACATCGTGCCCAACGTCGGCCGCGAAAAACCGCTGCGTTACGTGCTCAACAACGCCTTCGGCTTCGGTGGCATCAACGCCTGTCTCGTGCTGGGGGCTCTGTGAGCGGGAAGCGGCGCTCAGCCGCTGCCGAGCACGTTGATGGTGAAAGCAAGCACGCCCAGGTTGAAGACGAACGCGGCGAGGCAATGGAAGGTCGCGATGGCGCGGATATGCCCCGAGGTGATCTCAACGTCCGAGGTCTGGAAGGTCATGCCGAGGGTGAAGGCGAAATAGATGAAGTCCCAATAGTTGGGCTCCTTCGTGCCGGGGAAATCGACTCCGCCGCAGTCTTTGCCGGATGCCTGGTCGTAGAAAAGATGCGCGTAGTGCAGCGCATAAACGATGTTCGAGAACAGCCAGGCGAGCGCGAGGGAGAGGACGATTAGCACGATCGCGGCCGGGGATGGATTGTGTTTCTGCCTCAGCTCGGCGGCGACGGCGACGAGGACCACAGTCGTCACCACGCCGGTGATGCCCAGCAGGACGATGCGGTTGGCGTCGTTGCGCGCCGCATCGCGCCGCATCTGCCCGGCTTCGCTGTCGCGCAGCAGCGGCAGCAGCGAAAGCAGAAAGATAGCCGCGGCGAGATCGAAGCCGCCGAGCCCGCCGAGGGCGAGCCCCAAGCCGAGCGGGCCGATCGCCACGGGCACGCTCACCACCAGCAACGCGATGAACATCAGGAAACGCGGCGGCGCGATCCGGTTTCCTGTCGTCGCGCGCGGCCCGGCCATCGGTGCGATGCGCGGGTTCCTACTTCGTCACCAACGCATCGCGCAAGTCGCGCACGCGGTTGTGCGCGGAATGAATCTCTTCGGATTGCGCCGCCACGGTTGCGCGGATGTTGCTCGGGAGTTCTCGAGTCTCGAGCGCCTTTTTATATTCGGCGACGGCGGTATCTTCGCCGCGTTCGCACTCCGCGAGGACGGCGTGATCGTCCTGCGCCGTGAGCGCGGACTTGAGATTGACCCAGCCGCGGTGAATCGCGCCGGAGAGCGAACCGGATGTCTCGGGTTCGTGTTCGCCGAGAGAATTGGCGAGCGCCTGAAGTTCGCCGGCAAACTTCGAGCGCTGGAGAGAGTAGCTGTCAAAGAGCCGCCGGAGGTCGTCGGCTTGCACCGATTCGGCCGCGGCTTTGAAGCCTTGCTGTCCGTCTTTCAGCGTTTCGATGAGAGCGTTGAGGATGGAGATGGTTTGAGAGTTCGTACTCATGGTGACCATTTATCGCGAGCGCCGTCCGCGATGGACTTGTCGTTTCGCGCGCGACTACCCGCGCGGCTTGCGATGTTTCGAAAAGCCGCCGAGGACGCGATCTTTCAACCACGAGAGCATCGCCGGCTTGGCGAAATCCAAACCGAACTTCAAGAGCGTGAGCCCGAAGGCGGCTTTGCCTGCTTTTTCCACCTGGGCCTTGCGCGCACCTTTGACCGCCACCTTTGGCCCGGTGCGGACCAAGCGGGAGAGGAGCAAGCCCACGACCATCGCGCTGCCAAACCACACGGCGAGATGATCGCGCACCCCGCGTTTGAGTCGCTCGGAAATGCTCGCGCCGCGGCGCACGCCGAGGGTGTGGGCGGCGAGTTGACTGCGCGCCGTCGCCAGCTCGGCGATCAGCGATTGTTTGCGAGGTTCGTCAGCCATTGTTGGTCCTTTTTGAGTTCATCGAGAGTGGCGGAGAACGCTCCTGCCTTCACGCGGCGGAGCGCCAGAAAAAGAAACGCCACGGCGCCGCCGAAGTGCAGGAGCGCGGCCACGCCCATCACCGCGATCCATGCATTGCGGCTGTGAAAGGCCGCGGCTACCGCGAAGACGATGGTGACGATGAGAAACACGTAGCCGAGCAGGATGAGCAGCAGCGCCGCGATGGCCATGCCGGCGGCGATGCCGAAGAGGAGCGCGGCTTCTTTGGCCTCGAGTCCGGCCAGTGCGGCGCGGGCTTTGAAATACTTGAGCGCGGCAGCGAGCCACGCCATGGCGTGGGAAAAAAGGCCGGAGGATTGCGCGCGATCGCGCTCAGTGCTGGTCATAAGATTTGGGTTCATGCGGCGACGGCGACCGCGCTGAGCGCCGGCTGCTGCACGATCCAGCCGTGGAGGGCGTCGCGCGCGGCAAGCAAGTGGGTGACAGCCTGGTCGGCGCTAAATCTTTCGGCAAGCGCGGCAAGGTTGGATGTCTCTTCATCGAAACTCCAGAGACCGGCGACGATGACCGCCGAGCATTGGCGCAGGCGCAGGCGTCGGCCGAGGAAGCGCGCGCGCGGCGCGTCGTGCCGCGAGGTATCCGAGATGCAGATGACTTGCGCGCCGCTGGCCAGGGCGGCTTCGGTTTTTTCGTGAGTGAGAGTCTGCCACGACGCCACGCGCACGTGCACCGCCGGCCCGAGAAGTTCTGCGAGGACGACGCCCATGACTTCGTCGCCTTCATCCTCGGCGGGAATGACGAGCACGTCGGGCGGAGCGCTGCCGTCCTCGTGCGGCGTCGTGCGTCGCACGGCGTGCTTGCGGACAGTCTTCAACACGAACTCAAAAATATCCGGCTCGAGATTTTTGGCCTCGAAATCCTTTTCACCCGACATCACCGCCGGCCCGAGCAGATCGGCCAGCACGCTCTGGAAAGAAGTTTTCTTTTCGTAGTCCGCGAGAACCGTGGCGGCCTCCACCTCATCGCGCGCAAGCAAGCGCTGGTAGTAGCGATCGGCGAGAGGCAACGCCGGCTCCTCGCCGAGCACGGTGTCGAGAAAAGAGAGCGCGGGAATGTGTTTGCCGAGCACGGCCAGGCACACCGTGAGGGGCGTGGAAAGCAGCAGCCCGACGATGCCCCACAGCGAAGTCCAAAACACCGCGGCGACGATGACCGCCACCGGCGAGATGCCAGCGCTCGAGCCGTAGAGCCAGGGCTCGACCACGTTTGCGCAGATCAATTCCACCCCGAGAAAAAGGCAGAAGGTGAGCAGCGGCATGGTCCACGACGCGGAGACCGCCAGCGAGAGCATCAAGGGGAAAAAGGCGCCGATCCACGGTCCGATGTAGGGAACGAATCGCAGTACGCCGGCGAGAAGGCCCCAGAGCACGGCGTTGGGCACGCCGATGCAGGCCAGACCGGTCGCGATCAGGATGCCGTAGATCACGTTCACGACGAATTGCATGAACAGATAGCGTCCCACTCGCGAGCCGGCGTCTTCGAGGGTGCGCGTGGTGAGGCTCAGTCGGTTGCGGCCCGCGAGGAGAATCACGCGATTTCGCAAGTCCTCCTTTTTGATGAGCATGAAGATGGCGATGACGATGATCACAAACGCGCTGCCAAGCGGGCGCAGCACGGGAGCCGCAGCGCGTTGCGCCATGTCGCCGGCATTGCCGCCCGGCTTGACGATCTTTACCGGCACGGCCTTCGTTTCATTCTCACCCACTGCTCGCGCGGCGCTCTCGCCGGCACTGAGATCGGCTTCTTTCTTCGTGGCCTCTTTGCGCAGTTCGTTGAAGGTCGCCGTGAGATTGCCCCACGGGCCTTCGGTCGGCACGTGGAAGCTGAGGATTTTCGCGCGGATATTCTCTTTGTACGAGGGAAGCTGATAGGCGAGGTCGATCAATTGGCCCGCGACGAGATAGGCGATCGCGCCGATGACGGCGAAAGCCAGCGCCGTGGTGACGAGCACCGCCGGCACGCGCCTGAAGCGCCAGCGCTCCAACCGATTGACGACCGGCGCCAGCAGGAAAGAGAAAAGACCCGCGAGCACCAGCGGGAGGAAAAGTTCCCGCCCAAGATAAAGCGCCGCGACCAGGACGATCCCGAAGATCACCGCCCATCCGCGGACGATCAGGCTCGAGCTCTCGCTGGGATTCACCGTCGCGCGCCGGTTCGAGGTTTCCTCCCTCCAGCTTCAGTAATTGCGCGTCGTATGGGTTTCGGTCGCCGAGGCGCCGCCGAGCGGACTGCGCAGCGTACTGCTCTCAGTGGTGTGGGTCGTCTGCGTGGTCGCGGGCCGGTCTTCGACTGTGGTGCAGGCGGAGAGTGCGCTGAGCGCGACGACGGCGAGGAATAGTTGGGCAAGGTTTTTCATACGGTGTGATTTCGGATCGCCGCTCCGAAGTGCGCGTATCCTTTTCCCCAAGACGCGAGGCTACGGAACGGGGATGAGCGACGGAAATACGTAAGCCTGCAACATCACGACCACTCCCACCAACCCCGCGAGGGCCAGGCTGTGCCAGAAGACGGCGCGCAGAATGTCGCCCGCGCGCGGGCTTTCCCTCCGCCCGCCGGTGGCCGCGCTGGCGACCACGATGCTTTGGGCGTCGATCATCTTGCCCATCACGCCGCCGGAGCTGTTGGCCGCGGCGGTGAGGATGGGAGGGAGGCCGAGTTGTTCGGCGCTTACTTTTTGCAGATTGCCAAAGAGCACATTGGAAGAAGTATCGCTGCCGGTGAGCGCCACGCCGAGCCAGCCGAGCAGTGGGGAGAAGAAAGGGAAGAGCCAGCCCGTGTGCGCAAAGGCGAGGCCGATGGTGGTATCCGAGCCCGAGTAACGTGTGGTGAAGCCGAGCGCGAGCATGAGCACGATGGTGAGCAGCGACACGCGCACCCGCCACAGCACGCGGCCGTAAGCCCGCGCCAGCGCCAGCGGCCGGAGGCCCAGCACCAACCCCGCGACGACCCCGGTGGCCAGCAGCGCCGTGCCGACGGCCGAGAGCCAATTAAAAACAAACACCGCCTTCTCCGGCTCGACCCGCGAGACCGCCGGCGGCACGCGCAGCACCGCCAGATGCAGCCGCGGCGCCGGCCACTCCGGCGCGGAGATGCCGTTGAGCAAGCCCTTCACCGGCGGCAGGCTCCAGGTGAAAACGAACACGCAAAGCAGCACCCACGGCAGCAGCGCCACCCACAGTGCTCTCGGCTCTCCGCTCTCCGCTTTCCGCTCTTCCCCGGCCGGCCGCCACACGCGCAGCAGCAGCCCGAGCGCCGCCATCGACACCAGCGCGCTCGCGAGATCCACCAGCGCCGGCCCGTGAAAATTACTTACCGCAAATTGCGTGACCGCAAAACTCCCGCCGCACACCAGGCACGCCGGCCACACCTCGCGCATCCCGCGCCAGCCCACTTGCGCGGCCACGAGCCAGAAGGGCACGATCAATGAAAACACCGGCAACTGCCGGCCCACCATGGCGCTCAACGCCATGAGATCGAGGCCCGTCACGTTGTGCAAAGTGATGAGCGGAATCCCGAGCCCGCCAAAGGCCACCGGCGCGGTGTTGCCGATGAGCGCCAGCTTCGCAGCCTCCAGGGGCTTGAATCCGAGGCCCACGAGCATCGCGCCCGAGATGGCCACCGGCGTGCCAAATCCCGCGCAGCCTTCCAGGAATGCGCCGAAGCAAAACGCGATCAAGAGCGCCTGAATGCGCCGGTCGCCAGACACGCCCGCGATCCGGTGCTTGAGCACGTCGAAGCCGCCGCTCGTCACCGAGAGCTCATAGACGAAGAGCGCGTTGAGCACGATCCAGCCGATCGGAAACAGTCCGAACGCCGCGCCCAATCCCGCCGCCGCCAGAGCGAGTGGCGGAGGCATTTCGTAAACAAAGATGGCCACTCCGAGCGCCGCGCCCAGCCCCGCGAGCGCCGCCCAATGCGCCCGCGCGTGGAAAATTCCGAGGAGGCCGAGCAGCAGCAACACCGGCGCCGCGGCCACCAGCACTGAAGGCAGCAGCCCGCCGAGCGGCTGGTAGATTTGAGACCAAGTCATGGCTGAGAGTAGTGCTGGGCTTTAGCCCGCACCGGCGGCGAGCGTAATCCGCGCGCACCTCCGCCAGCCGCCGATGCATTGGGGAAATGACGAATGAGGAATGACAAGCCCGCCGTCAAACCCCGCTGAAGCGCTTTTCGTTATTCGTCATTCGTCCGTTCTTCGCCCCCACACCACCTCGACTGCCTTCTTCTGCTGAAAGCGATCGGTGTAAAAGAGCCGCCGGTTTTCGATGCCGTATTCGTGGACGAGCTTCGTACACTTTACATCGAAGCAGCAGTACTCCGCGATCTCGAGCAGCCGGCCTTCGCGCCACCAGCGGATCGCGTCGAGCCCGTCGGCCGTCTTGCCGATCCCGAGCGAGGCGGTGGCCACGGCGTCGAGTCCGAGGCGATGGCCGAGTTTTTTTTCCACCTCGACCATGAGGTCCAGAGTGCGGCATTGGTGCGGCAGGTCGAGGATGGTGTAGCCCATCAGCACCTCGTAATCGAATTGGATGACGTTAAAGCCGACCACGAGATCGGCGCGCAGCAGTTGCGCCACGAGCTCCTGCACGCGCGCCTCGGAGTAGATGCGGTAGGCGCCGGTGCGGGTGCTGAAGGTCACGCCGACGGACATGCCCATGTCGCGCTTGCGATCCCAGCCGCCCGCGTCATTGGCGGTGCGCTGCGTCTCGAGGTCGAAATAGACGATGTC
The DNA here is from genome assembly GCA_038238555.1 of Chthoniobacterales bacterium. GTDB lineage: Bacteria > Verrucomicrobiota > Verrucomicrobiia > Chthoniobacterales > Chthoniobacteraceae > JANNXQ01. The sequence goes on from JBBRXP010000028.1 coordinate 14,512, forward strand.
GGGGGACAGGGGAGCGGTGTTAGTTGAGGGGCTGGAAGTTCGGGTCGCTTTTCTTTGAGTGTCCCGCTCCCAACTTTCAACCTCGAACCACGATGGAAGCCGCAAGGAGTGGCGGCACTCCTGTCGCCACGAGCCGCTCCGAGATCGCGAAGAGGCGACAAGTCTCCTTGAGACTCACTTCCCCTCCAGGTCCGCGGGCTTTACTCCTTTCTTGAATCCGCCGAAGCCGTAGAAGCTCGGCTGGTATTCGCCCACGAGCGCCACGTCGGCGTGCGCCGGCACTTCGAGGCCGGTGAAGGCGTAGGCGGCGTTGACGATCAAACGGCGAAGTCCCTCGTTTTCGAGATCGGTCGCCGCGCCCATCGTCGTGGTGAGAATCTTATTCGTCTTCCCCGCGTCGTTCTTGAATTCGCGCGTCCACACGATGGGCTGCATCGGTTGGTTCTTCGCGCCGGCGACTGGCGCGTCCGTAGGGTTCATCCCCTCGAGCACCTGGCCGCGCACGAGAATCTTCGCGTCCTCGGGCGGCTGTGCGGCATAGACATCGGTGGTGCCAAAAAGATCGGCGACGCCACGCAGCAGCGGATTGCTTTTCGCCCCCGGATCGAGGATGCCGCGCGTGGCTTCCTTCTTGTGCGCGCCGTGATGGGCCACCCACGTCTCACCCAGCACTTGCCGGCCGAAGCCGCCGGGCCATCCCGTTTTGCTGTTGAAGGAATACTTCGCAAACGGGCTCTCCTTTGCCTCGATCTTGAAAGCGTGCGTGCTGGTGCGCAGCGCGATGAAGGGTTTTCCGGCGGCGAGGTAATCCGCGAAGTGCCGCATCTGCGCGTCGGGCCAATCGCGGAAGCGCAGCAGCATCACGCAGAGATCGGCGGAATCGAGCGCCTCGATTCCGGGTTCGTTGTCGGTGACGAGGGGATCGATCTCGCCGCTTTTTTTGTCGATGGAAAAGACCACGGTGCAATCGAAGCCGTGGCGCTGGCTGAGAATTTTTGCGAGCTGCGGCAAGCCTTCTTCGCTCCGGTATTCCTCGTCGCCGGCCAGCAGCACGATGCTCTTGCTTTTGCCCGGGCCGTCCTTGCCCGCGTAGGCAGCCCATTGTTTTCCCTCGGCGAGTGCGGTAGCGGCGATGGTGAGAAGGGAGAGGAGGAGTTTCATGCGAATGAACATCCAACATTCAACATTCAACATTCAACATTCAATGAACGCTCACACAGCGACTCCGTGCTCGGCGAGCGCGGCCAGCAATTCGCCGTGGCGCTCGTGATGATAGTGATGGGTGACAAACCCGAGCCCGCGCGCGGTCTCGATGTTGGGCAGCAGATCGTCGATGAAAAATGTGGACTCGGGCTCGATGCCAAGTTGCTCGCAAGCGATGCGGAAGATCGCGGGGCCAGGCTTGGAGGCGCGCGCTCGATGAGAGTAAACGCCGCCCGCAAAGCAGCCAAAGATCGGGTAGCGCCCGAAGATGTAATCGACATGGATGTCGCTGGTGTTGCTGAGCAGGTAGAGCGGCCAGCGGCCGTGCAAGCTGGCGACGAGATCGAGCACCGGCTGGTTGGCTTCGAAGATGTCTTCCCATGCGGCGATGAGTTGCGCCTCGCTGCCGCTGAAACGCAGCACGTCGATCAAGCCCCGCACGAAGGCCGCGCGATCGATCTGCCCATCTTCGAGCATGAACCGCAGTGGCTCGATGCGCGCGAGCAGTTCGATGGGATCCTGCGCGTCGCTGTGGGCGGCGAGCGAGCGCAAGGCGATCGAGAAATCGAAACGCAGCAGCACATTGCCGATGTCGAAGAGGAAGGCTTTCAGGGAGAGTTGAGTGGTTGAGAGTTGAGTGTTGGGTGGCGCGGCGATTCCAACTGAGCGGGCGCTCAACTCTCAACACTCAACTCTCCCAAGACCGCTTCCGCGATCTTGAGCGCCGCGTCCGGTCGCGAGAGGCGCGTGATATTTTCCTCCCAGCGCCGCCACAGCGCGGCGCCGTTGGCAAATGCTTCCTCGATCGCCGCTGCCAGTGCATCCGGCGTGGTGGCGAGCCGGCCGCAGTCGCGATCGAGCAGGAGCCGCGCGTTGCCTTCCTCCTGCCCGGGCACCACGCTGGTGAGCAGCATCGGCGTGCGCGCGGCTATGGTCTCCTGCACGGTCGCGCCGCCAGCTTTGCCGATGAGCACGTGATGCTCCATGAGCAGGCGCGGCATCTCCTGCGTCCATCCGTGAAGCGCGATCGGGCGGCGCATTTCGCGCGCGATGCCTTCGAGTTCCGCGCCCAGCGCGGCGTTGCGGCCCACCGTCACGCTGAGATCCAGGGGCTCGAGGCGCAGCAGCCGCCGCACAATGGCCGGCGCGCATTCCGGCCGCGCATTGACCATGTAGAGCACGCGCGGCACACCGGGGCGCGGGCGCTCGAGGCGATGGAGCGCAAAGCGCGGCGGCACCGGAAACCCCAGCGTGCGAATCTTTGCCGCCGGCACGCCCGCCGCGGCCATCGCACGCGCCGTGTCTTCGTTTGGCACGAAGAAGGAATCGCTCGGCGCGCGATACCACACGCTGTTCACGGTGATCGAATCCGTGATGACGGTGTAAAACGCGAACGGCCGCCGGCCGGGATAGAGTCGCGCGAGCAAGTGCGCATACGCCGGATAAACCGAGAGCACCGCCGCGGGCCGCTCGCGCTCGATGAGCGCCCCGAGCGCGCGTTGCACCGTGCCGAGGAAAGGCAGCGTGAGCGCGAGCAGCGGCGTGCGATCCAGCAGCGTGTAGATGCCCGCCCACATCCGCGGCGCGCGCTCGATCAGCGCGAGATAACCGCGCTGCGCCCGCTTGTGCGCCGCGCCGCCCGCCGCCTCAAAGAGATCGTGCACTTGCGCATCCACCGCATCTGGCGCGACGTGCGCAAAGGCCGCTTGCAACCCGCGAGCCGCGGCATTGTGGCCTTCGCCGTAACCGGCGGTGAGCAGCAGGATTTTGTGCGGGAAAATTTCCAAATTCCAAATAAACGGCGGGGTGAATAAAAAAAGGGGGGAACAAATTAGTGTAGTCCGATCTTCCTTCGCAAACCCCTCATTGGGTCGGGAGCCGATAAAAATGTCCGTGTCATCGGCAAGCATCCGCAACTAGACTGCGCGCCATGCTCATCGAATACATCCAAGCTGCCATGCAGCACTGTGAGTTTGAAACGATGGAAGACGGCCGCTGCTTCGGCACCGTCGCGCCGTGCCAGGGCGTGTGGGCCGATGGCGATACGATCGAACAAACGAGGGAGATACTGCTCGAGGTCTTGGAAGATTGGCTCATCTTCAGCTTTCGACACGGCATCAACATTCCTGTGGTGGACGGGTGGGATCTCAATCCAAAGCCGGTGGCGGAAGAGTATGCCGAAGCCGATCAAGCGGCGTGAGTTTTTCCAGCGTCTCCGCGGATTCGATTGGATCGGCCCCGAACCTGGCGGCAAACACCAGTTCATGAGAAAGAGCGGGCGGCGGCCGATCCACGTTCCCAATCCCCATGGTGGCGATTTGGATTGGACTCTGGTGAAGCGCATTCTCAGACAAGCGGGTATCGATCCGAAAGAGTGGGATCGCATGGGCAAGTAGTTTTTTCCGCACACCGACACACGCATGGGCAAACCAACCGGCTTCATCGACTATCTCCGCGAAATTCCCGCCGATCGGGCGCCGCTCGAACGCACTCGCGATTGGTCGGAATTTCATCTGCACATGCCGGAGGAAAAACTCCGCACCCAAGGCGCGCGGTGCATGGATTGCGGCATTCCATTTTGCCACACCGGCACGCTCATCAGTGGAATGGCGAGCGGCTGCCCGATCGGCAATCTTATCCCGGAGTGGAACGATCTGGTCTATCGCGGCCTGTGGAAGGAAGCGCTCGAGCGTCTGCACAAGACCAATAATTTTCCCGAGTTCACCGGCCGCGTCTGCCCGGCGCCGTGCGAAGGCTCGTGCGTGCTCGGCATCAATGCGCCGCCGGTCACCATCAAGAATATCGAAGTCGCCATCATCGACCGGGGCTGGGACGAAGGCTGGGTCACACCGGTGCGGCCAGCACTGCGCACGGGAAAAAGTGTGGCCGTCATCGGCTCCGGTCCCGCGGGGTTGTGCGCCGCGGCGCAGCTCAATCGCGCCGGGCACAGCGTCACGGTTTATGAGCGCGCCGATCGCCCGGGCGGCTTGCTCATGTATGGCATCCCCAACATGAAGCTCGATAAGGAGACAGTCGTCTTGCGCCGCATCAAGGTGATGGAGGAGGAAGGCGTGAACTTTGTGTGCGGCATCGAGGTCGGCAAAGACCTGACCGCCGAAAAACTGCTCGCGGATTTCGATGCCGTGGTGCTCGCCACCGGCGCGACCCAGCCGCGCGACTTGCCCATTGAAGGCCGCGCGCTTCGCGGCATCCACTTCGCGATGGACTTCCTCACCGCCAACACCCGGAGCTATCTCGACCGTCACCGGAACGGCAACTTCATCTCCGCCGAGGGGCGCGACGTCCTCATCATCGGTGGCGGCGACACCGGCACCGATTGCGTGGGCACCTCGATGCGCCACGGCTGCCGCAGCCTCGTGCAAGTCGAGATTCTCCCCAAGCCGCCGATGGATCGCGCGCAGGACAATCCCTGGCCCGAGTGGCCGAAGGTGTACAAGATGGATTACGGCCAGGAAGAAGCGGCCGCGAGATTTGGCGCCGACCCGCGCGTTTATTCCACCACCGCGACTAAATTCGAGGGCGACGCACCGGGTCATGTCGCAGCTGTCCACACCGTGCAGGTCGAATGGACGCGCAACGAGGCAGGCCAGTTCATTCCGAAAAATGTGCCCGGCACTGAGCGCGTGCTGCCCGCGCAACTTGTCCTCCTCGCGATGGGTTTCCTCGGCCCCGCGCAACCGCTGCTCGAGGCACTCGGCGTCGCGCGCGACGCGCGCAGCAACGTGAAAGCAGACTTCGAAAAATACACCACGAGCATCCCCGGAGTCTTCGCCGCCGGCGATTGCCGCCGCGGCCAGAGCCTCGTGGTGTGGGCCTTTAACGAAGGCCGCGGCGCCGCCCGCGAATGCGACCGCTGGCTCATGGGCAGCACCGATCTGCCTTGAGCAATTAGTGGCAGCGATGCCTTGGTCGCCGAGCGTCAGTCGGGTAACTGCCTGTGCCCGGCAAGACCAAGCCCAATGCATCCCGGTACCCTCATGATCGCAAGACCTGACAGCGCGCTCGTCATCGTCGGGCACGGTTCGACCGTCAATCCGGACTCGAGCGCGCCGACTTACCAGCACGCCGAGGAGATCGCGCGGCGGGGAGTATTCGGCGAGGTGCACTGCGCGTTTTGGAAGGAGGAGCCGAGCTTGCGGCAGGTGCTGCACGCGGTGGATCGCGACGAGATCTATGTGGTGCCCAATTTCATCAGCGAGGGTTACTTCACCAAGTCGGTGATCCCGCGCGAGCTGGAGCTCGATGGCGCGCTCACGGTGCGCGGCGGGCGGACCATCAAGTACTGCGAGCCGGCGGGGAATCACGCGCGGATGACGGAGCTGCTCCTGCATCGCGCGGCGCAGATCGCGCCCGGAGTGCCGCCGGAAAAGACGAGCCTTTTCATTGTCGGCCACGGCACCGATCTGAATGAAAACTCCGCGGTCGCGGCGAAGCGGGAAGTGGAGCGCATCCGCGAGCACGGGCTGTATGCCGAAGTGCTCAATGCCTACATGGAAGAGGAGCCGCGAATCGCAAACTGGGACCGGCTGGCTTCGCAGCCAAACGTGGTGGTGGTGCCCTTCTTCATCTCGGACGGGCTGCACAGTTACGAGGACATCCCGCTGCTGCTGGGCATTGCCTCGGAGGGCAGGGAAATCTTCCGGCACAATCCTTACCGGCTGCGGGGCCGCACGCTCTACTACGCGAGCGCCATCGGCACGGAGCCGCTCTTTGCGGATGTGATCGTCGAGCAAGCCGCGGCGTTTGACGCGTGAGCCGCGACCTCACGAAATTTCTGGCGGAGTGGATCGCGGAGGGCGGCTCGCGCATCGGACAGATCGCGATCCTCGCGACGGCGGCGGCGTTCGAGCTTCGGCACGACGAAGATGTCTCTCGCGATGGCCTCGAGCTTTTCACGAAATGGGAGGATGCGCGCGCGCTGGCGAGTCGCGACGAGGCGGGAAAATTTCGCCCGCTCAAGACCGCGCCCAATCTCCGCCGCGGCTGGCGGCTCGTGCTGGCAGACGCGGCGCAGCTTCGCAAGGCGCTCGATTATTTCTACCCCGCGATGCTCGGCGTGCGGGCCAGCCACCTGCTCGGGAATCTTGTGCCCGTGCCGCTTCGCGAGACGCTGGGCCGGCAGACGGGGATGTATGCGGTAACAAAAAACATCGCCGACCAGGAAGCTCGCGCGATGGTGGACCGCTTCTGCGCCGGCTGCCTCAAGCAGCGGCTGTGGGAGCTGGCCGCGGCCAATCCGCAGCCGGTGCAAGTGCAAGCCGGTAAGCTGCCGCTGCTGTGCCATGAAGCGTGCAATCTCCTCGTGGCGGAGGCGAGGAAGGTGGTGAAGAAGCTGCCTGCTGCGAAATGAAAATGCTGAACGTGGAGAGAAGAGTGGGCGCGATTGCGCAGCGCAGAGGCGACAGGAGTGTCGCCTCTCCTTGACCCCCCGCTCCCGATGATCCTCCGCGCTCGCGCAGTGGTGACGATGGACGGGCCGCCGATCGAGAACGGCGCGGTCGCCGTGGAAGGCAATCGCATCGCGAGCGTGGGCGTGGCCGGCGGCGAGCCGGCGCGGGAACTCGGCGAGGTGGCGCTCCTGCCGGGGCTCATCAATGCGCACTGCCATCTCGATTACACGATGATGCGTCACGCCATCGCTCCGCCGACGAGCTTCACGGCATGGGTGCAGCGGATCAATGCGCTCAAGCGCACGCTCGACGATGAGGATTATCTCGCCGCGATCGTGCGCGGATTTTTGGAACTCAAGAAGTGGGGCACTACCGGTGTGGGCAACGTGGAAGCTTTCCCGGAGCTGATATCGCGGCTCGGTCCCTCGCCCATCCGCACGTGGTCTTTCTACGAGATGATCGACATCCGGCACCGGATCACGAGCGAGGATGTGGTGCATGGAGCGCTCGATTTTTTTTCGCAACACGCGAGTCCGCTCGATGCCTCGGGCCTCTCGCCGCACGCGCCCTACACCGCGTCGGTGGAGCTTTACCAACTCGCCAACCAATGCGCGTACACTTACGGGATGCCGCTGACCACGCACGTGGCGGAGTCGCGCGAGGAATTCGAGATGTTCCGCGAGGGCGGGGGAGCGCTCTACGATTTCATGGCATCGCTCCGGCGCCCGATGAACGACTGCGGGCACGCCACGCCTTTCACCCATCTATGGAGGACGGGCGCCATCGATTCGCGCTGGCTGCTGGTTCACATGAATGAGTTGGACGAGGGCGACTTCGCGATCCTCGGTGCATTGCCGCGCGGCAGCGGGCCGAGCGTCGTGCATTGCCCGGGCAGCCATCGGTACTTCGGGCACACGCCGTTTTCGTTTCGGCGATTGCACGAGATGGGGATGAATGTGTGCGTGGGCACCGACAGCCTCGCGAGCACGGGGTCGCTGAGTCTCTTCGATGAACTGCGCCTGTTGCGCGCGACCGAGCCTTGGCTCACGCCGGGGGAGCTCCTGCGCACGGTCACGGTGAACCCGGCGCGCGCATTGCGCCGCGCGGGCCAGCTTGGACAGATCGTGCCGGGCGCGCTTGCCGACTTGATCGCCATCCCGATGGCCGGTAGCGTGGCCGCCATTCACGAGGAAATCCTCGAGCACAGGCAGCCGGTGCCGTGGATGATGATCGATGGCAAGATTTGCGCGTAACCTCCTGCTTCTCCTCCTCGCCGCGTTGCTCGCCGCGCAGCCGGGTGGCGCTCTCGCGGCGAAAAAAAGAAAGCCCGCGCCGAAGCTTCCGCCGCGCGAAAACTTCCGGCTGCTCGCCGAGGGCCAACTGCCGCTCGCGGCCAAAGGCGCGATCGTCATCGACGCGTACACGGGTGTCGCGCTTTACGAAAAGAATGCCGACGAGGGCCAGTATCCCGCGAGCACGACGAAGATCATGACGGCGCTTCTCGTCATCGAGGCGGGCGATCTCGACCGCATCGTGGTGGTCGCCGACGAAGACGCAAAAGTTGGCGAATCGAGCCTCAGCCTCAAAGCCGGCGAACAATTTACGCGGCGGCAGATGCTTTATGGACTGATGCTCAAAAGCGCGAACGACGTGGCCCACGCTCTCGGGCGCGACAACGCGGGAACGATGGAAGCCTTCGCCGAAAAGATGAGCGCGCGGGCGCTGGAACTCGGCGCGCGGAATACGCACTTTGCCAACCCGCACGGACTCCATCACGAGGCGCATTACACCACGCCGCGCGATCTCGCGGCCATCGCGCGGGCGGCGATGCAACAGCCATTTTTCCGGGAGCTCGTCAGCACGCTCACGCACGTATGGGAGCGGCCCGCGGGTGCGGTGCTTCTTTCCAATCACAACCCACTGCTGCGGGAATTTCCCGGCTGCACGGGAGTGAAGACCGGCTTCACCGGACCCGCCCAGCAAGTGCTGGTGACGGCCGCCGTGCGCGACGGACGCGAGGTCATCGCCGTAGTGATGCACGACGACAAACCCGGCGTGCGCGAAGACAGCAAGCTGCTGCTCACCCACGGCCTCGATCACCCTCCCCGGCGCGACACGGCGATCCGTTGAACGATGCGTCATTGGCGCCTGTGCGGCGAGGGCCCAGGAGCAAGCGGGCCGCGCTGTCAGACAAATTCTGAAACTCACTTGCTTCCTGGAATTCGATTGACCTCGCGAGACGGCCCTCAGCATCCGCCTTCGTAATTTCTTGAGACCATCTCTCTGGCCCTGGCCGGAGTTGGCGCGATGGACCTGTTTCGCTTTGATATGCGTCCGCTCTGCTGAGTCACCACTCCGGTGCTTTCCGGGATTCACCGGCGCGGACTTTCCTCACGGTTCAGGTCTGCGGCGGAGGCAATGACTCGCAGCCTTTGATGATTCCATGAAGACCACCCACTCTTGCCTCAAGCAATGCGGCGCGCCGGCCTGGCTCGGGGCGCTCCTGCTCGCGATGATCCTCGGCCTCGGTCAGGCGGAAGCTGGCGTCAGCTTTCCCTTGGATCTGAAGAACGGCACGTCCGAGACGGTCTCTTTTACGATCATCCCGGGTGAATGCTATCAGGGCACTCCAGCGGGTGGGACGCCGGGGCCGGTGGCGCCGGGGGACAGGTGATGAATGACGTGTTATCGCGATCAGCATAGCGATTGCACCCATGGAGCGTTCAAAGTTCAGCCGAGCAACCAGCGGGAGGGTCAGGCGTTCGTGTTTACCAATTATGGCGATCTATTCACCTATTACGCCAATCGCTTCACCGGGAGCTAAGTGCCAAGCAAACGGACGGGAGTTAACACCTGGACCTATAAGCCCCCGGAGGGTCGGCTTTCGGCGCCCGTGGATGCGCGGCTGACTTTGCCGCGCAATTACGTGGCTTACGATTCCGGCCAGTGGGGACCGGTCGCTCAGCCTTCGACGGCTACATTTGACCTATTGAGGTTTGCCAATCAGGCAGGTTTCCAGGGTAGCAGATACGAAAGCTGCTCGAGATATGAGTTATACCACAATCAGCATGTGGAAAGGCTGCCGAATAAGAATGGCCGCGCTTACTTCATGGCGGCGTGTTCCCGTGGGCACAATGGATATATCTACTTGATGCAGACTAATGCGGGAGCTTTGGAACCCAGGCACTGATCTTATTCGGCCAAGCGCCGACGGCATGCCCATCGGGAAGATCATCTGGGAGGAGACTTTTACCGGAGCCGAAAATGGTATCATCAACCCGGCAGGGAACTGGAATCACCCGTGCAAGATGTCGCGGCAGGGCGGGGGTGCTCGTGCTGGCGATGCAAAACTGGACGGACAACCAATCGGTCGTTCACTGCACCTACAACACCAGCAATCAATATCAAAAGGGGTTGGACGAAGATGCGGTGACGTTTTACGACGTGAGGGATCCGGAGCACCCGAAATACTGGGGCAAGATGACGGCGGCTCAACTGACGTTACCCTACACAGATCACGACAACGGGACGGATGGGAACGGCTACGGTTACTACGCCCGGGAGCTCAGCGCCGTGAGCCTGTTCCGTTCCGCCACAGCCGACGAGTGGACGCTCTCAGTCTATGGCAATGGATATTCCCGGACGTGGAAGATAGGCTTCCTTTCTCCAAACATCGAGGATTGGACCAAGGTTTCAGACGTATATGTGGGTGCAGGGCAGCATGGGGATGAGTTTAACAGCTACCAATGGGATAGTGCTCGTAAAGTGACGGTGCCAGCCAACGGAACCGAGCGAAACATGACCTACAATGCCGGTAACGAAGCTGCCGGCGGGGGCGAACACGATGGTTTCCACTTTGGCGGCAGCGGCAGTTTGGACAGATACATCACGGGGACTCTACCTGGGGCGGGTCGGGATTGGGATGCGGAGACCATTACCGTGGCACGGCAGGGCGTGACGGTGATCTATAGCATGGAAAGCGGAGGCGACCCGGATGGCAGCCGGGGAAATAACCACGCTTTCCTCTATCAAGTGCGGTGGAATCAAGCCCCCGGATTTTCTCCGAGCCAGGTGCGAGGAGGCAGGCCGGGCACCCACGTAAAGACTCGACCGTCTGCGATAAACTGAATCGGCAACGGCGGCTCCATCGCATCGTCTGGTTGCATGAAGCCCGAGCGCCCCACTCATTCATCAATACGTCCATCTGTTCGCTGAACGAGGCGGCGAGCTTTTCGGCGAGTGGAGTGCGGGATCCAGTCGGGAAGAATCGCCCAGTGAAGTAGCTGTCGAAGCCATTCGTCGTGAGGCCCTGGACGATGCTGGCGACTTGCTCGATTTGGCGCGTGTCCTTGCGAGCATAAAGCTCACCGAGCGCGTGGAAGCGCTCGTCAACAAGCGTGTAGTTACCCGAGTTCACCAGGATGACCGCGCCCCGCGCGCTGCCGAGGCCGAGGCGGTCGCGAGTGGCGCGGATTTGTTTGGCCGCAGCTTTCACCGCGCCCTGGATGGGGCCGCCGACGATTTTATGGAACGCGATAGTATCTGCTTGAGTGAGCACGGACGGGTCGAGCGGCACTTCGCTGTCGTTGGGAAAATACGGGGTGAAAAGCGCCGCGAGTTTGTGCTGTCGCTCTTCTTTGCCGAGCGGCTCCTCCCGAATCTCCTTTAGCTCAATGATGAAGTCGTCGAGCAGGTAGTCGGCGTTTTTGTCACCCCCACCACCGCGCTCCACATCGGTCAGCCGCCGCCCGCCGACGCGGCTTATCATTTCATCCACGAAGCGTTCGTTAATGCGCGGAGGCGCGAGCGGAGGACCATGGTTCCCAGCGCCAAAGTGTTCGGGCAACTCAACGAGATAGTCGCCGCGCGTCTGCGCCATTTGATACGCGGCCCAGACGTCGCCACCGATTTCACGAACCCGTTGCTCAATCAAAGTGCTCTTTTCCTCAAAAGCCAGCAGCTCCCAACGATGCATGCGCAAAACGGCATCGAGACGAAAGAGCGCGGTCGCGCGGTCGCCTTCGCCGATGAACACGACGAGACGGGCCGTTTCCCACGGCCGATATTTGCGGTGATTCACAGCGGGTTTTGCGCGGACGATGAAGCGCTGAACGTCCGGTTTGGCCGGTTTCATATGGTATAACGCTCACGCACCGGACCTGTGTCGGCGAGCGAAAATCCCCGAGCGAGAATCACAGACCCCGGCTGACGGCGACCCCTTTGGGCTTCACCAATCTTCAAGAGCTGGCACGCTTGACCACAATCGGCGTCGGAATACTCTCGCGGACGTGAACCGTGACGAAAAAAGCGGAGCAACCTGCGCGATGAAACTCGCCGCTATCGGTCGCTTCGTGCGGCGTGTGGTGACCTGCTATCGCTTCTTCACTCCACACTATTGGCGAATACGCTCTCACCGCGACCGCGTTGCGCACGCCATGCAAGCGCTCCTCCCTGCGCCTTACGATCCTTACGCGATCGAGCTTCGATCCCGCTCGATAGACGACGCCGCAATTCGCGATACCGGATCACGGGAGGAAGATTCATGGAGGCCGGTGCTGGAGAAGCTCTCCGCGAAAGCTTTGGACCGACGGCTCGCAACCGTCGGCGCGCTTGAAATCGGTGCGTGGGCAGTTGAGGACGTGCATAGTGCATTTGCCGCGATTGATTAGGACTTCATCGCCGGGGTCGCGCATCGGGCCGGTGTGACGATTGGTTCATTCTCCGACCTTAGTGAACGGCTGGCACCGCATACTATGGTAGAGCGAATTGGAACCGCATTCTCCCGTGTGACAGTGCCTGCCAAGGAGATCGACAATTTGACCGGGCATGTTGGTGAGGCTGTGGTGTTTCGGCACCTCCAGGACGCGGGAGTTGATACGCATCTTGCCGCCGTTTCCAATCAGCAGGGCTGGGATCTCTCCTTGGACGGTCATTTGGTCAACGTGAAGACATGGGGTGACGTAGGTAGTTTATCGACCCACTTTGGCAGGAACCCTGACATTGCGGCGATAGTGCCATGGGACGCGGCCGGGATTCCAAGCGATGCGTTGCACTTCGATCCTGTGACAGGTGATGGATTGGATTCAGTTCGCGATGCCTTGGCGTCGGGCACCGGGCGTATGATTGTGGACAGCGGCTTGTCCCACGATGCAATCCACGATCAAGTTCACCATGCGGAGACTTTGGTGGCTGGTGGACACGAGACGTTCCAAGGTCACTTACCCTACGTGACGATGGCGCTCTCCGGCTTCCGCGAGTTTGATCTTCTGCTCACAGGCAAGACGGACTTCGCAACCGCAGCGAAGAATGCGGCCTTGGATGCAACGGGTACTGGTGTCGGTGGCGTGGTAGGCGCAAAAGGCGGTGCCGTTATTGGAACGATGATTTGGCCGGGTGTTGGAACGGTGATTGGAGGAATAGCAGGTGGCATCTTCGGTACGATGAAGGGCCGGGAGTTCACGGGGAATATTAAGCAGCGGCCCTTCAAGGAAGCCGTAGCATCTTACGAATCAGCGCTCTCACAGTTCCAATCGCAGGCGCGAGTTCACGAAGCGGAGGCTTCAGCCGAGTTCAACAAAGCGCGGGCAGCGCAGGAATTGCGATTGGAGAATCGTGCGCGCGAAGCCAGGCAGCGTGTCGAGGAGACGAGGCACGCGCTTGATACTTGGGTCATCTACGACAGTCGGCTGCAACCGGATGAGGCGTGTGCGCTCATCATCCAAAGCTTGAATGAGCTTGCGCAACTGAGCGCGTCGATTCAGAGCCGTTATCAAAAGATCGCTTGGTGGCGAAAGTTTCTATGGCCGGATGTCGGGACGCTTGCTCAGCAGCAAGCGTTGGTCTTTCTCCGGCGTATTCAACGGAAGCTCGGTGGTCTGCACCACATGGCGAGAAAAGGACAAACTGTGAGTCGTGGGCAGTTGATGACGCTTCTCGGCGCCGTGGGTGTATTGCAGGAGCAGACCGTTGCGGGTCTCGAGAAAATCTACGCGGCTCAGCGAGAACGTGACAGGCAGGCGCGGAGTTTGTTGGGTGAGGCGCTGTCGGGAATTCTCGGTGAGCGCCAAGATGCCGAAAGGCAATTGAGCAAAAAGCTCGAATCACTTCGGGCGACGATTCGCGAGGCAATGCGACCGGCACTGACGAATCTGAACAAGCGAGTCGAGTGCGCACGGATGGAAGGCGCGAAGCTAGGACTGAGCGAATAGAGGGACAGGCAAATAGTCGCCTGTGCCGAGCGGGGTGAGTGCGATCCCGGCCGGCGGGAGCTTCACGATGGCCCTCTTCGCCAAGCCCGCGATCGATTTCGGCGATCTCATTACTGGCACCATCGGCGCGATCCGGGCCTTCACCGGTGAAGAACACGGGCAACGCCCCGCTCAACTTTAACGGCGCGAAATCACCGGTGCGAACCCCGGAGACTTCATCGTGAGTTTGTCACGCCCGCCCTCGTCCCCGTGGGCAGCTCGGTGTCTTTCCTCGTGACCTTCAATCCCGGCGTAATGGGAGCGCGCACCGCGACCCTGCGCGTGTAGAGCAACGATCCCGGCGAACCCATTTACAACATCACCCTCACCGGCAACTGCACCGGCACGGGCGTGCCGGAGATCGACGTAATGCTGCCGCTCGGCACACCGCTGCCCGGCAAGGTCGTGGCCTGGGGATACAACAATGCCGGCCAGGCGACGGGGCCCCCCGCGGCGCTCAGCGGGGTGAGCGCGATCGGCGCGGGCGCCGATCACACCCTGGCCGTGATCGGCACGCCCACCGTCGATTTCGGCAACAAGATCCTCGGCGCCGCCAGCACCGCGAAGACCTTCACGCTCCGCAACACCGGCACCGGCCCGCTCGCCATCACCGGCGCGAGCACCACTGGAGGAAACAGCGGCGACTTCACCGTGAACACCAGCCTGATGTCTCCACCCATCTTCGCCGGCGGCGAAGGCGTCGTCATCGTCACCTTCAACCCCACGACCACGGGCCCCGCACCACCACCCTGCGCATCCTCAGCGACGACGCCGACGAAGCCATCACGAACATCATCCTCACCGGCCGCCTCCTCACCGCCCTGGAAAACTAGCGGCAGATCTACTTCGGCAGCATCGCGAACACCGGCCCCGGCGCCGACCTCAACGACTACAAACGCGATGGCACCGTGAACCTCCTCAAGTTCGCCTTCGGCCTGAACCCCGTGCTCAACGCCCCCGGCGCCGACCGACGAGAAAGACACCGCCTACGTCGCCCTCGCGCTGCATTTCGAACGGCGTGGACAGACCTGTATTCGCTTCCTCCCGCTGACCCACCAGTCCAGTAGCTACGTCGGCGCGATGTGGAAATTGACACCGCGAGCCTTCGCTCGCAACCCGCGCGACCGTGAGCGCGTTTCCCGATTTCAATGCGAGCGGCGACCTGCCGCAGGGCTTGCATCGCGGCTCGCTCGCGGAAGTACTGACCCATTTTGGCGGCGGCAGCGAACAGCGGCGCATCGTCGGAAAACGACCAGCGAAAATTAGGCGTTGCGCTTGTGGATGCCGAGCTTGTTCCCATCGGGATCGAGAAAGAAAGCACCGCGGTAGATTGGGCCTTGGAAAGGTTCGCCAAGGAGCGATACGCCGTGCCTCATCAGATGGGCAGCGCTAGGTCGAAATCCTCCAACTCCAAAGCGAGACAAGGCCCGTCGCTCGATAGTTTCAACATTTCGTGGGAGCCAATGAGAAGCGTGTGCGGACCAGGCCCAAGACACCCTCGTAAAAGGCGCGGGCGCGGGCGATGTCAGGGTAGCCGATAAAGGCGAATTCTTTGATTTTCATGCGGTTCGCTTTTTCCGTTTCTTCGGATTGGTCGCGGTCGCCTGGCTTGGCGTTGCGGAATTGTCCGTGAAAGGCAGTGGCTGCATCTTGGTTGGTTCGGCGCGACGGAGAAGCTAGGCATACTTCTGGACAAGGCGAACGATCGTATTCCAAACTCGTGTAGTGGCAGGTGACCCAAAAGTCTTCTCTAAAAAAGCGTTCGGGCTGCCGGGCGTGTTGCCGATCATGCGACTGATACAGAAGGCCTCTCGAGCGGTTAACCGAATCACCTCAACGTCCCGCCGTTTTGACTCCAGCGGCATGCCAGGTGGCGCAGTGAATTCCGCATGCAGAAAGGACACGCAGCAAGCGTAGATGGCACTTCGCTCCAGAGATGCGAATGGGTCAAGGACAACCAGTTCGCTCAAATAGGCTACCGAACGAACATACGCAGGCTCCTTGAGTCCGAATTCCGCTCGCAGTGTCTTGCAAGCTACCGCGAGCAGCTTGGACGGGTTGGCCCTTGCCTTGATTGAAAAGACCATCGTGCCGTTGGTCAGGAATGATGAGGCGTCGTCCGCGCCGGCTGTAACGAAAGCCTGCTCGAACTGGGTCTTGGTCGGACAGTTCTGTCGCCCCAAATTGAGGTTCCGAAAGAAGGCGGCGTATTTCACACAAAACGAGCAGCTACGCCCAACGACCCAACCTCAGCGACCAGGGCGGCTGATGCGGCCTCGAGCTTTGGAACTATTGCATCGAATGAAGTCCAATCATGTTTCCCTCATTATCAAAGATAAGAGCAAAGAAGCCGTATTGGCCGATAGAGGTCTTTTCCTTCTGGATGTTTCCGCCATTCGGAACGGCGCGTGACGCCTCCACGGCACAGTCTGCACAAGAAAAATAGATGATGGTTCCGCCACCGCCTGAATCCTTGCCATCCATTTTTACAAGCGCCCCCGAGCATCCAGGGATGTCCATTCCCATCGGGAAAGCCCACAACTCGAGATCAGGACTCGGACTCTCCAAGCCTCGAGAGTCACCTGAAGCGTCTTCTGGTAAAAGGCTTTGGCTCGCTCCAGGTCTTGCACATAGATTTCGAACCAGCCGACGGGATTGCGATTTGTATTCATTTTGTGTTGTTGGTTTGCGTTTTGGTTTTGGATTGATTGTTACCGTTCTGATGGTTGCTCGCGTCGGCTCGATGTTGCCATTGCTCTCGCGTAATGCGCCAGTCCACGCTGCGCCAATCCTGCGCGGCCATCCATTCGGGTCCGGGACGTGTGGCTACAAGCTCGGCACCGAACCACTCGGCCAGACGCGCAATTCTGGCGTTGGCGCTCACAGTCGAGCCGGTGATGCAGTGGAGGCCAAGCTTGCGGAATCCGAAGGCGAGCAGGGCATGACCTATCTCGGCAGCGTAGGCATGGCGTCCCCAGTAATCGGGGGCGAGCTCCATCCCGAGTTCGGCTTGGTCGGGCGGAAGTCCTGCGCGACGCAACCCAGCGCAGCCGACCAGTGCGTAAGGCTCGTGACGCTGAACCACGGCAAGTTGGTAGTTTTGGCGCGGGTTATGTGTGGCCCAGTCCTGAAACATTGTCAGCAGAGTGTCAGGCGCCACCGCGCCTGGGCCGTAGAACTTGGAATTGCGAGCGTCGGCGTGGTAGGCCATGAACGCCGAAGCATCGGTAGCAATAAAGTCGCGCAGCAAGAATCGGCTTGTTTGGATTTTCATTCACGGGATGCGCGTAGCACCGCCTAACTATTATTTAGGCGATCGGATTGGTTCCAATTGGATAAGATTCAGCACCGTGTGCAGGTCTCGGCCGGAGAGGAGAAGCTTGATCACGATCGCCGCGGCCGGCTCGATCAAGCGCGCGTATTTGAGTTCGCCCATGTCCACGGGGTCGGAACCTATGTCGCTAATCAAGCTTGCAATCAAGCGCTTGGCCTCCGCGTCGTCTCCGCAATGGAGAGTAACCAATCTGCGGCCATCAAACAAAGGCGGGTCCATCTTCCACACCGTCGCCGCGCACATGTTGAAGGCTTTGACTACCCGCGCACCGGGAGCACGCGTGGCAATAGCCTCGGCCAGCGAAGTGCCGTCGTAGGTCTTGGCGAGAAAGTTGCCTGTGTTGATATCGACGGGGTTGTTGATGTCGAGCAACACCTTCCCAGCAAAGGCGGTGGAACCTCCGGCCGCGGTCATCGCATCGAAAACCGCTTCATGCGGAGTGGCCAGCACGATCACCTCCCCAAAAGCCGCCGCATTGTTTTCGGAACCGCTTCGCGCGCCATGTCCCAGCTTCTCCGCCACGCGCCGCGCCTTGGCGGTGTCACGCCCGCCGATTAGCACCTCGTGCTTGTTCACCCAGCGAGAAGCGAGCGCTTCCGCCATGTTTCCGTAGCCGATAAATCCGATTTTCATATTCTGGTTTGGTCGCTCATATGGAGTTGTTGTTAAGGAAAGAAATCAATTCACAGTCGGCACCGTGCCGCCATCGACGCGCAGGTTCGCGCCGTTGATGTAGCTCGCGCGCGGGCTGGCCAGGAACGCCACCGCGTCCGCGATCTCCTGCGGCCGGCCGATGCGTCCGGTCGGGTTCGGCACCATCGACGCCACCGCGCGCTTTTCCATCTCGGCCGCGTCATAGGGAATGCCCTCCTGCTTGGCCATGCCCTTGAGCATCGCTTCGATGCCCGGCGTCAAGATCATGCCGGGACTGATGGCGTTGACCGTGATGCCGGTGGCCGCCAGCGCCTTGGCAAGGCTCACTGCTTGATTCAAGTTCGCGGCTTTTGTCACCGCGTAGTCCGCCATTCCCGGCATCGGCCAGGTGCCGACGCCGCTCGCGATGAAAATCACGCGCCCCCAGCCGCGTTCCTTCATGCCAGGCACCAGCGCCTGCACCGCGCGCACCGTGGAGAGCACGTTCTGGTTGTAAAGCTCGCCCCACTGCGCCGGCGTGCCTTGGAACCAGTCGCGCTCCGGATACGCACCGGCGTTGTTCACGAGGATGTCGATGCCGCCGCCAAAGGCTGCCTGCGCCTGACGGCTCGCTTCCGCGGCCTGCGCGTCGTCACCCAACGCCATGGCGACCTTGCCGCCGGCGGCGCGGATTTCTTCGCACACCCGGCGCGCCGATGCTTCGCTGCGACCGTGGATGACGACGGCGGCGCCTTCGGCCGCGAGGGTTTTGGCGATAGCTTCGCCGAGGCCGCTGGTGCTGCCGGTGACGAGCGCGCGTTTGCCTTGTAATTGGAGGTCCATAGTAGGTTTGGTTTGAGTGGGGTTTTGGGTTGAAGAGAATATTTAACGCTGGCGGAGAAGAGATAATCGCGCACTCTTCCTTTCGGCAAGTAGGCACTATTTTGTGCCGTAGGAGTATTTTGGAAATTACGCCTCTTAAAGATTGTCCCGTTCGCCCCGCCCTTAACGTCATCGGCGGAAAATGGAAACCCGTCGTCATTCACTCTCTGATCGACGGCAAGAAACGTTTCGGCGAGCTGCGCCGCCTCTTGCCGGACGCGACACAAAAGATGCTGACGCAACAACTGCGCGAGCTGGAGAGGGACGGCATCGTCGCGCGCAAGGTCTATCATCAAGTGCCACCCAAGGTGGAATACTCGCTCTCCGCCTACGGGAAGACTTTGCGGCCAGTCATGCGCGAGCTATGCAATTGGGGGAGGAAGCACAAAGCGGGGGCCGGTTTCAGGAAGGCAACGATTGACCGGAAGTGACTCGCAGCATCGGCGTGGCGGACCTGTCTTTCTCGGATGAAATCGGTCGCCGACTACGAGCAAAGATACGACAGATTACAGGACGACTGCCCGGTGCGGGCAGCCCATCGACGTTATTCGCGGACGCTGGAAACCGTCCATCCTGTTCGAGCTTAGGTCGGGCGCGAAACGCTTTTCCGAATTGCAGGCCGCGCTACCAGGAATCGCGGCCCAGGCGCTCACTGACTTGTGGTTGCCACCGCCGTTGGCCTGTAGCATCTCGATCAGTTCCTTCTGTCCATTCAACAAATAGTAAGGAACGAATTTCGCGGGCGCCATGTCGGATGCGTTATCGAAGTGTTCGATAGTCATGTTCGCCGGTTCGTAACAGACTTGGCCTGCGTGGAGCGTTTGCCGGTGGAGCCCAGTCTTTTGTGAGGGCTTGAGCGATCACCCGGACATCGACGGCCGCGACGGTTTGCGCGCCGATGTCTGCTTTGAGCCAGCTTTGCTTTTCACGAAAAGCCAGGATCGGCTTCTCAGCAGTTGGCTCTGATTTCAACTCGATGCCTGTCGCGACAGTGCGGGCGGCAGCGCACGTAAGCGATGGAAACACTTCGGCTCTGATGGAGCCGGGAGATATGGAAGTGGGCAGACATCTTTGTTCGAGTGATTGATTCAATCCCGCCGAAGCGATCGAATGGTGGCGGCTTTCATGGTGTTCGGTGTGGTGCTTTTCATGACTTGCTCCTCGATGACGTCTGTCGTTCTGCCTGCCCGATGTCGATGGGGTTGCCCACAAGTTTCATCCCATGCGCCGTGTAAATGTTTTCCAGTTCCTCCCACGCGAACGGTTCTTTCCTTCCGGAAATCTTCTCGAAGAACGCTTCCATCGAACCCGCCGGTTGAGCGATGAACAAAAGCGTCGCGGGCTCATCAGTCATGTGCGCCCAGGCGTGTGGAATGTTCCTGGGTGCGAAGACTGAATCGCCCTGCTTCAGCAGTAATCGCTCGTCTCCAATCTCGACGACGAATTCTCCCGCCAGTGCGTAGAGCCATTCATCCTGCTCGTAATGCAGATGGCGCGGTGGGCCGCCCTTGCCGACGTCTTTATGCTCGTAGATGAGCATCCCGCCATTCGAATCCTGTGTTGTCACCTTGCGATCCAATGGAACGACGCCCTCTACCATGAGTCGCTCGCCAAGTCGATCTCCCCCGTTCGAGACGTGATTGATGGTGTTCATGAGAAACTACTATTTTTCGGTCTATTCAGCCCATCCCTTGCGGCTGGTTCCCGCCAGCCCGCTAACCTCGGCCACTTCGCGCGCAACCTTCGGCGTGATGTCCGGTGTTTCGAGCGCGTATTTGGCGATCTCGTCGTTGCGTGATGCACAGACGCCCGCCGTTTGGCCAGAATTCCTGGTTGTTTGGCTTTTTCATAATTTTGCTTCTTTTGTTGTCTGCCTTGAATTTCGCCGCTGCTCCCCGTGCCGACGAGGGTGAGCGCGCCACCCGCGGCTGCGCTTGACCTGATGAATTGTCGGCAAGTGGTCGAATGGAGTGCGCGCATCCGAATTCGGATCGCGTCCGGCGCCTGGGCCGGCCTTGGACGTCGAGTGCCGGCCACAGATGCGGAAACGGGTTTGGGCAAGTCTCCCGGTGCAGGCAGTTTTCCGTTGACCAGAAAACAGCATTTGTTTGGACGAACTTGGATTGCGGATCGGGGCGCGTTCATGAACCTATGTGCCATCGACTCGAAACGACAATTCTTCGTGAGAACAGGAAGCGACTCCGTCCGCGACCGTTGCGAAGCCTGGCTGCAAGCCAAGCCGTGGAAGATCCCGTGATTTCATCCACCCCACTCACCTTGAAACCTTCCCTCTTTTCCATCAGCTACGCCGGCCTTTGGGGTCAGGCCGCGCTCACGCTGCCCGCCTTCATCGCGCGCGCGGGCAAGCTCGGCTTCCCGTCCGTGATGCTCGCGGGCAAGCGCCCGCATCTTTCGCCGCTCGATGCCACGCCGGAAGTCATCGCCACCGTGAAGGCCGCGCTGAAGAAGGCACGCGTGCGCTGCGATGTGATGGGCGCTTACACAAATCTCGCGCAACCACCGGGCGTGGGATGCGAGGTGCCGTTTATTGAGTTTCAAATCGCCTATGTGGCATCGCTCGCGCACATCGCCGCGCAACTCGGCGCGAAGGTGGTGCGCATCTTTACGGCGTATGAATCGGGCGCGCTCGACCCGCAGGGGCCGTGGTTGCGCGTGGTCGCGGCGGTGCGCGAGATGTGCGACCGCGCGGCGGCGCATGGGGTGACGATTGCGATTCAAAACCACCACGATCTCGCGCTGCACACCGATGCGCTGCTCGAACTGCTCGCGGACATTGACCGCCCCAACTGCAAGCTGGGCTTTGATGCGTGGTCGCCCGCGCTGCGCGGCGAGCCGTTGTATGAGGCGGCGAAAAAAGCCGCGCCGCACACCGTCCTCACGACCAATGCCGACTACATCCGCGTGCCGCGCCACCGCTACCGGCCCGAGCTGGTGAACTATGAGCCGGTGCCGGTGGACTGGGTGCGCGCGGTGCCCTTCGGCACGGGCTGCATTGACTACGCCGCGTTTTTCAAGGGCCTGTGCGATGGCGGCTTTGAGGGTTTGGCGGTTTTTGAGATGTGCTCGCCCCTCCGCGGCGGCGGTGCGATCGCAAACCTCGACGACTGCGCCAGGACTTACCTGAAATGGATGAATGCCGGCGGGCTCACTTGAAACCCATTCGGACCATGAAAAAACATCTGTTCCTTTTCGTTGCTCTCCTTGTCGCCCTTCTGCCGCAAATGACGCGTGCCGCCGCACCCGGGCACATCGTCTTCATGATCGGCGAGGAGGAATATCACACGTGGGAGACGCTGCCGGAGTTTGCCGAAAAGGAACTCAAGCCGCTCGGCCATCGCGTCACGATCATCAATGCCGACGCCACGGACAAAAATAATTTCCCGGGCCTCGTCGAAGCGTTGCGCGACGCGGACCTGCTCTTCCTCAGCGTTCGCCGCCGCACCCCGCTCGCGGAGCAGCTCAACGCCGTGCGCGCGCATCTTGCGGCGGGCAAGCCCCTCGTGGGCATCCGCACCGCGAGCCATGCCTTCGCTTTGCTGCCGAAACAAACGCTCACCGACCCGAAGCTCGCCGTGTGGCAGGCGTTTGACCCGGAGGTGCTCGGCGGCCATTACACCGGCCATTACGGCAAGGACCAGGTGACCGTCACGCTCGCGCCCGCCGCGGCCACGCATCCCACGTTGAGCGGCGTCGCAGTGGACCAGATCGTCGGCCACGGCGGCCTTTATAAAAACACGCCGCTGGAAAAGAGCGCCACGCCATTGCTCATCGGCGCCATCGCCGGCCAGCCGGCGGAACCCGTCGCGTGGACGCACCTTTATGGAGCAAAGCAGGCGCGCGTCTTCTACACCTCGCTCGGTCACTGGGATGATTTCCAAGCTCCCGTGTTTCGCCGTTTCCTCGCGAATGGCGTGGCTTGGGCGCTGGGCGAAGGCGCGATCCCTCCGTGAAAAACATCCGAGCCCGTGTGCGACCGCCGCTCCGTGGCGCGGACGCACCTCGAAATGCGTGAATAAACGATAGCCATGACCCGGCCAGCATGTCGCCGGCTCCCACCCGCTCCTCGCGACGCCGAAGCACTTCTTTGAATTCATCGTCACCGGCGAGTCCGCGAGCTTCCGCAATCTGCGCGTGTGGGCGGCGCGGCCGGCGCGGCGCGAAATTCGGCGAGCGCCTGGCGAAGTTGCGGAAGGATGACCTCACCAGCTCGCCGAATGATTTGAAGAATCTGCCGGAATGCGGGGAACTGAAGTGCTTTCATTGGAAAGCCATCGCCAAAACAAACACACGACTCATGAACCGCCGCGATTTCATTCTCTACCCACCAATCATCAGCGATCAGTGGCAATGTCGTCTCGCGCGGCTGGCACCAATGATGAGTGTCCTGCTGGTTACTGAGGCCTTCCCCCTTCGCGCCGCCGACACGCGCGCGGTGGGCGTGCAGGTCGAGCGCAATGTCGCGGCGAAGATGCGCGATGGCGTGGTCTTGCGCGCGGACGTGTCGCGGCCCGACCGCGGCGGGCCGTATCCGGTGCTCGTGATGCGCACGCCGTACGGGAAGCAGGGCAAGAAATTCGATCCCTACGTGAAGGCCGGCTACATCGTCGTCTGCCAGGATGCGCGCGGGCGCTACGAGTCCGAGGGAAAGTGGGAATCGTTTTACCGCGCGGAGACGCACGACGCGGAAGATGGCTGCGATACGGTGGAGTGGGCGGCGAAACTTCCCGGCGCAAACGGCAAGGTCGGAACGATGGGTCCGTCTTACAATGCGTTCCTCCAGTGGAAGCTCGCACCGCTGCGTCCGCCATCGCTCGTGGCGATGGCGGCGAGTTCCATCCCGCCGCGGCTCGCGCAACTCGAGGGGCCGGGCACGCTGCGCCCCGGCCGCCGGTTGGACTGGTTCTACACCAGCATGTCGCCGGACATGCGCCTGCGCTCCGGCGCGCCGGGGCCGACAACGAAGGCCGCGGCGCAGAAGCTTTGGAAAGAAGGAGAGGATCAACGGCTGTTGGGCTTTGTGCCGTGGCTCGATCTGCCGGAGAGCGTTTTTGAAGATGAAGTTGCGGCGGTGAAAGACTGGCTGCGTCACCCGCAACGCGATTCTTTCAATCTCCTCGACGGATGCCCGGAGGTCGCGGTTCCAAATCTCGACATCGTGGGCTGGTTCGATCACTGCAACGATTCCATCGAACTCGACCAGGCAATGATGCTGCACGGGCGCAACGACGCCGCGCGGCGAACGCGGTTGATCATCGGCCCGTGGAGCCACACCGGCCGCGGCAAGCGCAAGCAAGGCGACGTGGACTTCGGCCCCGGCGCGGCGCTCGATCTCGCGCAAACCGAAATCCGGTGGTTTGATCGCTGGCTTAAAGGCGAGGCGGGCAGCGTGGACCGCGAGCCTCCAGTGCGCATCTTCATCATGGGCGCGAACCAATGGCGCGACGAAGACGAGTGGCCTCTGCGCCGCGCGATCCCGCGCACGCTCTATCTCGACAGCGCCGGAGGCGCCAACACGCCCGCGGGCGACGGCCAGCTCGTGGACCGCGCGCCCGCAGCGGCGGCGGACCGTTACCGCTACGACCCGCGCGACCCGGTGCCGACTTTGTGGACGCCTGCGATGTTCACGATTCCCGCCGATCAAAGTCCCCTCAGCCAGCGGCAGGACATCCTCGTCTATCAAACCGCGCCGCTCACCGCCGCGCTGGAAGTCACCGGCTATCCCGAGGTCGTGCTGCACGCCGCGTCGTCCGCCGCGGACACGGATTTTTTTGCGCGGCTCATCGACGTCGCGCCCGATGGCATCGCGCGCGACGTGGCGATGGGCATGGTGCGCGCGCGCTTTCGCGAGGGACTCGGCCGGCCAAAGCTCCTCGATTCAGGGCACGCCACCGAATTCAAAATCCGGCTGCGCCCGACCTCGAATGAATTTAAAGCCGGCCATCGCATCCGTCTCGACGTGACGAGTTCCGACTTCCCCAACTACGACCGCAACCACAACACCGCCGCCGACCAGAACGCCGACGCGCGACTCGAAGTCGCGGAACAGACCGTCCATCACGGCGGCCGCTACGCCTCGAAGCTCGTGCTTCCCGTGATTGCGCAATCGAAGAAGTAAGGAAGCGCAGACGGTCCGGGTCATGTGCCGTTTTCTTTTCCAGAAAATTGTTTTCCGGCGCGCGGGGCGTTCCGGCTCCGAACGCGAATAGCACGGCGCTCGCAGTGTCGGTGCGCAAACTCCAGGGTGGATCGACCTTGGGCAGCCCGGCACAGAAGCGACGCCAAGGAGAGGCGACACTCCTGTCGCCTCTTCCCGGATTTGTTGGTATTTTTTTGCGAGCCCATGCCGTCCCTTTCCCTCTCCCCGCAACCGCGATCGAGCGTGGCAGACGACTCGACGCGCTTTGCCGCCATCGAGATCGGCGGCACCAAGCTGCAACTCGCCGTGGGCACGGCGGCGGGCCGCATCTTCGCGCGACGACGCTTCACCGTGGACGCAGCCGCGGGCGCGGAAGGGATTCGGGCGCGCATTGCCGAAGCGATGCCGGCGTTGATCGAGGAGTGGCGGCCGCTGGCTGTCGGCGTGGGGTTTGGAGGACCGGTGGATTGGCGCACGGGCCGCATCGTCCTCTCGCATCACGTGCAGGGTTGGAGCGGCTTCGCGCTCGGCGACTGGCTCGCGGAGCGATGCGGCTTGCCGATCTTTGTGGAGAACGATGCGAACGCAGCTGCGTTAGCGGAAGCCTCGTTCGGCGTTGGGCGTGGATCGAACCCGGTGTTTTATGTGACCGTCGGAAGCGGCGTCGGCGGCGGCTTGGTCTGCGATGGCCGCGTCTTTCACGGCTGCACACCCGGAGAATCGGAGATCGGTCATCTGCGTCTGGATGCCAGCGGCCGCACGCCGGAGGATTACTGCTCCGGCTGGAGCCTTGACCGGCGAATCCGCGAGGCCGTAGCGCACGCGCCGCAGTGCGCACTGGCGCGGCGGGTCGCCGCGGCGCCGGGGCACGAGGCGCGGCATCTCGGCCCCGCCATCGCCGATGGCGACGCACTGGCGGCGCGCATCCTCGATGAAGCCGCGCAGAATCTCGCGCTCGCGCTTTCGCACGTGACACACCTCTTTCATCCCGAAGCCATCGTGCTCGGCGGCGGCGTCTCATTGCTCGGCGAGCCCTGGCGCCATGGCGTCGCGCGGCATCTGCGCGGCTTCGTGATGGATGCCTTCCAGCCCGGCCCACGTGTGGCTCTCGCTGCGTTGGGTGAAGACGCCGTGCCCGCCGGCGCGCTCGCACTCGCCGCACAACTTACCCAATCCACACCATGAAAACCTGGCTCCAAGACTACATCGCCGCCCAACATCGCGCCCTCGACTCCGTGCCGGTCGCCGACATCGAGCGCCTCGTCGAAACCATCCGCGCCGCCTGGCTGCGCGACGCGCAAATCTTTGCCATCGGCAATGGCGGCTCCGCGGCCAACGCCTCGCACTTCGCCACCGATCTCGGCAAAGGCGCTTCGGACAAAACGCCGCGCCGTTTCCGCGTGCTCTCGCTCACCGACAACGCCGCGTGGATGACCGCCCTCGGCAACGACTACAGCTACGACGAGGTCTTCCTGCGCCAGCTCCAAAACTACGCGCGTCCCGGCGACGTATTGCTCGCCGCGAGCGTGAGCGGCAACTCGCCGAACCTCATCAAAGCCTTCACCTGGGCCAATGCGAACGGCCTCACCACCGCCGCTATCGTCGGAGCCAAATGCGGCCAGCTCGGCGAGATGGCCAGCCAGACCATCGTCGTGGCCGACACCCACTACGGTCGCGTGGAAGACGTGCAGATGCACATCCTGCACATGCTCTGCTACGCGTTCATGGAAAAGCCGGAGCTGGCAAAGGCATGACCTTGCTCCGAGAGTCGAGGTCGATAATCTCGCCCAGCAACGACCTCATGCCCGAACTCTCACGCTTTTACGGCATCATCATTCGGATGTTCTCCGAACCTTCCGAGCGTCATCGCGTCCCGCATTTTTCACGCCTACTACGGTGAGCACGTCGCCGTGTTTTCCATTTCGCCTGTTGCCCTCACCATCGGTTTTATTCCGCAGCGCCAGCAGCGTCTCATCGAGGCTTGGGCGGAGCTACACGAGGAAGAACTGATGTCCGATTGGCGACTTTCGTCACGTCAGACGATCAGCCACAAGGCGTGTTTGACTAACTGGTCCATGTGCTGCAGCAACATGTCCGAAGAGTGTTGACCGACGCGGGTTAGTTAGTCCGCCGATGACCCTCAAGTTATGAGAGGAAGTTACTTACTCCCGGCCTTCACCGCCGGTGTGCTCGCGAGGTCGGGCGGGAGTTGGTTCGGCGAGAAAGTTTCCACTTCGAGTTGCAGCAGCGCGATGAACGCACACCCGAAATCCGGCAGCTTCCCACCGCTGCGATCCACGAGCGCTGCGACCGCCGCGACTTCACCGCCGTGCGCCCGCACGATGTCGATGGTCTCCTGCACGCGGCCGCCGCGCGTGACCACATCCTCGGCCACGATGAAGCGCGACCCCGGCGGGATTTCAAACCCGCGTCGAAGCGCGAGCACGCCGTTGTCTTTCTCCACGAAAATGTGCGGCTTGCCCCGCGCACGGGCGATCTCGTGGCCGACGAGGATCCCGCCGAGCGCGGGCGAGATCACGCACTCGGCATCCACGGCCCCGAGCTTTTCCGCCAGCGCACCGCACACCCGCGCAGCGATCTGCGGATGCTGGAGCAGCAGCGCGCACTGAAAGAACTGCCGCGAGTGCAGGCCGGAGCGAAGAACGAAGTGGCCGTCGAGGAGCGCATGGGTCGAGCGGAAGAGCCCGAGGATTTCGTCACTCGTCATGCGCGCTACGCGGCGGCCACCACTTCGATCTCCACGCCCGCGCCGCGCGGCAGCCCGGCGACCTGGATGGTCGAGCGCGCCGGAAAGGGCTCGGTGAAATATTTCGCATACACGACATTCATCGCCGCGAAGTTTGCGAGGTCGGTGAGAAACACGGTGCTCTTGACCACGTTGGAAAAAGTCATCCCGTTTGCCCGCAAGACGCCGGCGATGTTTTCGCACACACGCTCGGTCTGCACCGTCACGTCGCCAGCCACGAGATCGCCGCTCGCCGGATCAAGCGGGATCTGGCCCGCGCAGAAGAGCAGATCGCCCACGGCGATGGCTTGCGAGTAAGGGCCGACGGCCTTCGGTGCTTCCTGGGTGGCGATGACTTTTTTCATGCAAGAGCGCGCGAGACTATCGACCGGCCCCGACCTGTCAACGCGCTGCCTTTACCGTCGCCGCGAATTCATCAGCTCCTCGATCTCGCCGGTTTCGATCGGGATTTGCGCGGTGAGATTGACCGGGCCTTGCTCGGTAATGAGCACGTCGTCTTCGAGCCGCACCCCCAGAGCCTCGCGAGGCAGGTAGATGCCGGGCTCGACCGTCACCACCCAGCCGGGCGTGAAAGGCGTGCCGATCGCGGCCACATCATGCACGTCGAGGCCGAGCGGGTGGCCGATGCCGTGGGGAAAGAATTTCTTGAGCGCGGGTTTGTCGCGATCCTGTTTTTTGATCTGACCCGGCTTGAGCAGGCCGAGGGCGAGGAGTTCCTCCTGCATCGCGGCCTCGGCTTCGCGCTGCCAGTCGCGCGGTAGCTTGCCGGGCGTGGCCGCGGCGGTCGCGGCGCGCAACACGCGCAGCACGGCGTCGTAAATTTGTTTTTGCCGACGCGAAAATTTTCCGCTCACCGGCAGCGTACGCGTGACGTCGGCATTGTAGTTTGCAAACGAGGCGGCGGCGTCGAGCAGGAGCAGGTCGCCTTTGCGGCACGGCGCGTCGTTGCTCACGTAATGGAGCACGCACGCATTTTTCCCCGAGGCGACGATGGGCTCGAAGGCGAAGCGCGCGCGCTGGCGGATGAATTCGTGGGCAAGCTCCGCCTCGATTTCGCGCTCGTTGACGCCGGGCTTCACAAATCTCGCCACGCGCGCGAAGCCGTCTTTGGTTATCTCGATGGCGCGACGGATGAGCGCGAGTTCCTCATCGCTTTTCACCGCGCGGAGTTGGTGGAGCAGGCGCGCGAGGCGGCGGTAGGTGTGCAGTGGATACTTGCGCCGGCACATCCGCGCAAAGCGGCTATCGCGCGATTCGACTTCGAGATTTGCACGGCGCTGTTCGTTGCTGTTGAGCCACACCTCTTCGCACTCGCATATGAGCATGTGGAAGACGCTTGGGAATTCGGCGAGCCACTTTACGCGCTGGATGCCAGTGCGCTCGGCGGCTTCTTTTTTCGTGAGCTTGTGGCCTTCCCACTGCGCGAGATGCTCATTGGTCTCGCGCAGGAAGAGCAGCTCGCGGTGCCGCTCATCGTGGGCATCGGGCGCGGGCAGGAGGATGCTCTCCTCCAGCTAGACGCCGGTGTGGTGGAAGAGATCGCAGTTGGCGCTGAACGGCA
>JBBRXP010000029.1:0-43651 GCA_038238555.1 Chthoniobacterales bacterium
GACGATCGAGGCCGCGAGGAAATATCTCGATGACGGCGCGCATTATTGGGTGCGGGAAAAGTCGTGCATCGCGTGCCACACCACGGGCGTTTACATGGTCGAGCGCTCGGCCGTGAACGCGCAGCTCGGCAAGCCGAGCGAGGAAGTGCTGGCGGATTTCATCGAGGCCGTGCCCGCGGAGGGCAAGCGCGATGCGAGTCCGATCAAGTCCGTGTGGCGCAGTTCGGGCCTCGCGTCGTGGGACAAACACGTCGAGGGAAAATTGAGCGCGCACACGGATCGTTCGCTGCGCGCGACGCTCACGCTGCTCACCGACGGCGGATTTTTTCCGACGATCAAGCAGGTCGAGATACCCTACATCACCACGAACTTCGAGCTGACCGTGCAGGCCGCGCGCGCCGTCGCCACCGCGCCGGGCTGGCTGGCGAATCTCCATGACGCCGACTTGCTCTCGCGCATCGAGCGGATGAAAAAATTCCTGCGCGAGCACGAGCCGGTGAATGACTACGAACTCGCGCTCAAGCTCCAGCTCGCCGCACTCTTGCCCGAACTCGTGCCGGAGGACGTGCGCGCCGCGGCGACGGCGATGCTCTGGAGCAAGCAGCAGCCCGACGGGGGCTGGTCCACGCGCCGCATGTCCGACGTGATGAAGTGGCACGCGACGATGGACCCGCAAGTCGTCGCGATGATCCGCGGCGAATCCGACGCCGCGAACCCCGCGAGCGATCCTTACATGACCGCGTGGGCCATCGTGCTGCTGCGCGAGAGCGGCGTGCCCGCAGGCGACGCGCGCATTCAAAAAGGAGTGGCGTGGCTCAAGCGCGAGCAGCGCGTGAGCGGGCGCTGGTGGATGAAATCGCTCTACCGCGACACGTATCACTTCATCACCTACATCAGCACCGCGCAGGCGCTGCGCGCGCTGGCGCTGTGCGGCGAATTGGGAAAATGAAACCTTCGCGTGAAATGGGTCGTGAGAGCATTCGACGGCATGAAAGCAAGACGACGCGTTTCCCGCTTTCCCGCCTTGGGCCGGTAGCGGCGGAGTGGTGGACACGTTCACAAATGTGGCGGCTTTCCGCCTGGAACAATTTGTCTTTCGATTTCACGCGCGACGAGTTACCCGAGCCATCCTGTGACCAACCGCCTCGCCAGGCTCATCGTTTTTTTCGCTGTATGCTCGGCCGGCACTGGCTGGCGCTGCAATCGGTCGCGTGGATCGGGATGCTCGCGAGCTACTCGCGCGGGGAGACGTTGGTCGTCGCGATCGAGAAAACTTTCGACGGCGAGCATCCGTGCGGCTTGTGCAAGGTGGTGAAGAGCGGGCGGCAGAACGAGCAGAATCAGCAGGTGGTGAAGGTGATTGTGAAAATGGACGCGGTGCTCGCAGTGGTCGCGAAAGTGACCGTGCCGCAGGCTTCGGAGTGGAAGTATTTCGTGAACGCGCCGCTGATCGCCGCGCGCCGTCTCTCGCCGCCGACGCCGCCTCCGCGGGCGGCCTAAGCGGGTGTCGATGGTGAGGCCCTGGCAGTTGAGGAATTTCCCTTCCTCCTCGCCGCGTCCGCCGAAGGAGAGGAGATAGGCGCCGGCGGCATTGTACTTGTGGATGAGGCTCGTGCCGTAGGTGTCGCCCACGAAGATGCTGCCATCGGGGGCGACGGCGCTGGGCTTGTAGCCTTCGTTCGTCGGGCCGTAGGCGCCGGAGGCTTTCGAGAAGGGGAGGATCATGATGGGATGGCCGTCGAGGGTCATCTTGAAGGCGCGGGTGCGGCGGAGGTGCACGCCGTAGAGGAATTCCACGCCGCCTTCCTCGCGGACGAGCAGGGAGTGGGTGCCGGCAAATGCGGGCGCCATCGTGCGCAGGAGTTTCCCATCCGGCGAAAATACCACGATGCCGACTTCGTGATTAGTGCCGACATAGACATTGCCGGCTTTATCGACGGCGATGCCGGCGCGGGTGATCAAGACGGCCGACAATGTAGGCCAGCGGGCCGCCGAGATGCGGGTAGACCAGCTTTAGCTTAGGTAATTTTCATCGAGCAGGCCCGACATGATGAGTCGCGTCAGAGCTATGGTGTTTTCGAATAGGTTCCCCAGCGGGCTGGTCATCTCGTAACTTTTGACGAAATCAATGGTCAGCGGCTTTGCGGGATGCAGCAGTGCTTGGGGACATTGAGCGCGACCGCGCGCGCAAAGAAATGGATTCACGGCACGACCAGATATTTGAGGAAAACTCGACAGTCCTCCGATTGATCTCCGCCACGCTCGGATCGATCGCCTCGCCGCTGAAACCATGCCCTGCTCCCTTCGAGATGATGCACTCGACCGGCACGCCTTTCGCCACCGCTGCCTCGTGTAGCGCAATCGCATTGCGGAACGAGATGATGGGATCGGCATCGCCATGCGCTACGAGAATCGCCGGGTTGCCGGCGCGCAGCAGTTCCAGCGGGCTGAGTTTCAGGGCGAGTTCGCGCTTCTCCGCTTCGCCGCGAAGCGCGCTGGCGAGCGCGAGGAGGATGAAGATGTGTTTCATGGGATGATCTTCGGGTGAGTTTCGTTGTCAGTAGAGTTGGCCCTCTCGGAAGCGACGCTTCATTCCGGATCGTAGGGAAGACGCAATCGTGGACGCAGCCGAGTTTCATTCTCACTTCGCGCGCAAGGAACTCCGCTCGCAATGTCCCTTTCCCGGACGCGCCGCCACGCCTCGCGTTTTGACCCCTCACTGCGTCAGCGCGTTTCTTGCCTTCTTTTTCTTCTTCTCCTACTTGCTCTTCTTGCCTTTCGCCCTCGGGGGCGTGTCACCGGTGATCGTATCCTGTGATTTCAATTCGGTGAGGGCCGCCTGCAGTTTCTCGCGGCTCGCTTTTGCCTCGGGATCGGTAGTGTCCGCGGCGACGGCGAGCTCTTTGAATGGCGCCTCCTTCAAATCGAAAAACTCGCCGGTGCCTGTGAGCTTCCAGCGTGAGTCGCGCACGTAGCGGTCTCCGGCGAGCTGCACATAGATCCAGTCGCGCGGCGTGCCCGGCTGGCCTTTGATCTGCGAGGCGAAGCTGTGGCCGTCGATCTTCGCGTCGGGCAGCTTTGCGCCGGCGAGTTCGGCAAAGGTCGGCATGAAGTCGGTGAAGTCGGTGAGGTCCTTGAGCACTTTGCCGGCGGGCGTGGTGCCGGGCCAGTTCACGATCAGGGGCACGCGGCTGCCGCCTTCGAGCATCGTGCCTTTCTGGCCGGAGATCGCGCGGCCATCGACGGTCGCCTCGGTCGCGCCCTGGTGCGCGGTTCCGTTGTCGCCGACGAAGACGAGCAGCGTTTTCTCGCGCAGCCCGAGCGTGTCGAGCGCGGTGACGAGCCGGCCGACGAGTTTGTCCATGTAAGAGTTGTTGTCGGCGTAGAATTCCTTCTCGTCCCCCTCGCCTTGGTTCTTGCCGTCCGGCGTGTGCAGGATTTTTCCATGCATGTGCGACATCGCGTAGTGGACGTAGAAGGGCTGGTCCTTGTGCCGCGTCATGAAGTCCACGAGGAACTCGTGCATCACCGTCGGGCAGATAGACGTTGTCGCCGAGTTTCTTCGGCTGGCCATTCTGCGTGTAGGTGGAGCCTTTGTTGTTCCAATACACGCCACTGCCTTGAAAGCGCAGATACTCGTCGAAGCCCCAATCGCCCGGTTCGAGCGGGAGTTGATTCCACTTGCCGAGCTGCGCCGTCACGTAGCCCGCGGGCTTGAGCACTTTCGGCAGCATGATCTCCTCGCGGCGCATCGCCTCTGCGCTGCTGTTCGTGAGCATCCCGGTGCGGAAGACGTAGCGCCCCGTGAGGCACGTCGCGCGCGAGGGCCCGCACACCGGATTGGCGTAGCAATGCTTGAAGCGCGTCCCGCCCGCGGCGAGCGCGTCGATGTTCGGCGTTTTGAAGGCTCCGCCGTAACAACTGATGTTCCCGAGCCCCACGTCGTCGGAGAGGACGAAAATGATGTTGGGCTTCGCTGATTCCGCGCGGGACGTTGGCCCGGCAAAGAAATAGAGCGAGGCGAGGAGAAAAGCGGGGAGGATCGTCTTCACCTCAATGAACCGCATCCCGCGGACGAATTCGGACAATCGATTGCGCAACGGGGAGACCTTCCCAGTCTTTCTCCGAGCTCAAACGCGTTATTCGTCAGGGTTGCCAACCCTCTTCCCTCTCTTGCCCTTGCTGACAAACTCCACAGGTAACTCCTTTGGCAGCGATGACCGCCATGCGGCGGAGGCCCACACGCTTCCCGTTCTCGTCGAGTGGGAAATCTACGCGGCACCTTTCACAATCACACCACCGCGAGCGACGGCCGCTGCACGTTGCTCGAGATGGCGGAGGGCGCGCAGGAGCTCGGCCTTCAGTATCTCGGCATCGCCGATCACTCGAAGTTATCCTTTCAAGCGCACGGGCTGAACGCCGAGCAATTGCTCGCGCAGGTCGCGGAGATTCGGGAACTCAACAAGTCCTTCGGGAAATCGTTCCGGATGTTCGCTGGCAACGAGGTCGACACTCTGCGCGACGGCTCGCTCGACTTCCCCGACGAGGTGCTGGCGCAACTCGATTATGCCGTGGCCTCGGTTCACAGCGTCTTCAACCTGCCCGCGGCGGAGATGACCCGGCGAATCATCCGGGCGATCGAGAACCCGCACATCACGATGCTCGGCCATCTCACGGGCAGGCTGCTGCTCACGCGCGAGGGCTACGCCGTGGACGCGCCCACAATTATCGAAGCCGCCGCGGCGACGAGCACGATCATCGAGATCAACGCGAGTCCGCACCGGCTCGACATGGACTGGCGCTGGTGGCCACTCGCAAAAGAGAAAGGGGTGAAGTGTGCCGTCAATCCCGACGCCCACCACACCTCGCAGTTGCAATACCTCTGGTTCGGGATCGGCGCCGCGCGAAGGCTGGCTCACGCGCGACGACGTGGTGAACACGCTCTCGGGCGGCTCGAGCGTAAGATCGAATGCCGTCGCCGAAGGAGAGGAGATAGGCGCCGGCGGCATTGTACTTGTGGAGGAACTGAGAGCGGCTGCAGGGCGCGCGGATGTCGCGATCCTCGATGCGCGGCCATTGGTCTTTTTTCGGGCGGGCCATATTCCGGGTGCGATCAGTCTGCCGTGGGATCGGTTTGTTGCCGAGTTTCCTGCCTTGAGGGAAAGACTCACAGAGGGTGGCCTTGCCGGGATCGTCATTTACTGCTCGGGCGGCGACTGCGAGGACAGCGCGCGGCTCACGCGGCTTTTGGCGGCGGAAGGGATCGGCCCCTTGGCGATCATACGAAGGGGGGTGGGAGCAATGGAGCGCGACGGAACAAGGGGAAATTTCGCGGTGACAAGGCAGCGTTTGTTTCAGTTCGCAAGGCTGGCGCTGAGCGTCGTGTCTGTGGCTGCTGGGATCGTGAAATTGCACGACCCGCAAGTCTTTGCCACCAGCGTGGCAACCTTCCGCGTGCTGCCGCGAGAGTGGAGCAACGCCATCGCAATCGCATTGCCAGCGTTTGAAATCCTTTGCGGCGGATTGCTCTTTGCAGCGGGGTGGCAGCGCGCGGCGGCACTGGGGATCGCTCTGCTCAATGGAGTGTTCGTCGGTTTGCTCCTGCAGGGGATGATGAGGGGATTGAACATGGATTGCGGTTGCTTTGGGAAATGGGACCCAGGGGCGGGGCATCCCTGGATGGCCATCGTGCGCGATCTCGTGTTTCTGCTGCTGGCTATGGGGTGCTGCCGGGGAGCGAGACCGGCCGCAAATCTCTGCTCGACTGCCGCGAGCAAATGGAGTCTCCCGTGATCCTATGAAATCGCGGCTGTGCCCTCTGCTCTTGCTTGTTCTTGCTCTCCTTTCCACTCCTTCGCGAGCGTGGGACCAGAAGGGCCACCGCGTGGTGGCGGCGGTGGCTTGGGAGCATATGGATGCGGGCACGCGCACGAAGGCGGTGGCGCTCTTGCACGGGGCACCGGGGGATTCGGATTTGCTGGCGGAGGATGCGGGGGCGGCGCTCCCACAGGCGGAGCAGGATCGGGAGCTTTTCCTGCGGGCGGCGACGTGGCCGGACATCGTGCGCGACCTGGCGCATCCGGCGCGTCGGGCGAAGTATCACCGCTCGCCGTGGCATTACCTGAATATCTTCTGGCAGGAGCGCAATCGGAGGCCGGTCGAGCGCAAGGATCTCGGGATCGAGGGAGACTTGCTCGCGCGGCTGGCGAAGTGTGACACAGACCTCCGGTCTGTGCTTTCAGACCAGAGGTCTGAGCCACTCTCAGCCGGGGAGCGCGCGGTGGCGCTGGCTTGGTTTGAGCATCTGGTGGGCGATGTGCATCAGCCCCTGCATACCAGCGCGCGGGTCACGGGCTTTGAGCCACGGGGCGATCATGGGGGCAATGATTTCTGCCTCGGCAAGACGCATCCGCTCGGGAAGCACGATTGTTCGGCCAATCTCCACGCGCTGTGAGATGGCATCTTGGTGAGCCGGCGCGGGCATGAGAGCGTGGATGCGGTGGCGGCGGATTTACAAGCGCGTTACAGCAAGCCGCTCTTCATCGGGCTGGGCAATTACGAAGGGTGGGCGCGGGAGAGCCTCAAGATCGCGGAGACGACGGTGTATCCGGCGACGCTCTTCCGGCGGGTGAAACCGGCGGCGGCGTATTATAGTACGGTGCTGCGGGAAGCGGAGCCGCGGCTGGCGCTGGCGGGGTATCGGCTCGGCGAGGCGCTCAATGCCCTGCTGCGGTAGCAGCTAACATCGAACAACGGCAGCGGACAAGAACGTCAGTCGTGGACACGCTCGAGCAGACCGCAACCTTGACGTTCGCAATCCCGCTCGCATATATAGGCTTTCCGTGATCCCACCCCCAATCCCTCCCAGGTTATCGTGGTTCTTTCTCGCTCGCTTATCGCTGGCGGTCCTCGTCCTGAGCGGGATGCCGGCGCGCGGAGCAGCCTTGACGATCGACAGTTCCTCCAATGGGCACTCCCACCTCCAAGGCGGAACAGTCACCGAGACGAGCGCCACTATCATTGTCGGCGAAGGCGGTGGGATCGAGTATCGGGGCTTTCTCGCATTCGATATTTCAGCCGTCACCGGCACCGTGACCTCCGCGCAGTTGCGCACCTTCGAGATCTGTGTGCGTAAGTTTCGCACAAAACAACTCTGCATTGCTCAGATCAGCGGCGTTGAGTCTAGCTTTTCTTAGCTCGGCCGCTGTGAACTCCACACCGCTCAAGTTTGCGCCCCGAAAATCCCCACCGCTGAGGTCGGGTTCACGAATGGAGGCTCCTTCCTCCATGTATTCCACACCTCCACTCCTTGCTTCAAAATCGCGAGATGCTCTTTCATTCGCCATACGCACTTAACCGGCCACCGCAAACTGCATTTCATTCGCGTTCCCGACTTGTTTGGAGGCGTCGAGGATTTCAAAGCGCACGACCCCGCCGTCGTAGCCGAAGTCTGCAATCACGCCGGGACGGACTTCGTCGCTTTCGCGGATTTTGACTTCCCGCAGGACGATGGTCAGCGTGTCGGTCTCGCGGTCGTAGGTGGCTTTCATTCGTATTTGGTGAACTTGGAAGTCTTATACAGCGTGATGATGACTCGCTCCAGTTCGGTTTCTTCGATCACGACCCGGAGCAGCATTTCCTCTCCGAGCAAGGCATCATGGTAGCGGTGTTGGTAGATCAGCCGTGGTGGCGTGCCGGCGGCAATACGATCGGGAGCGGCCAAAGTGCGCTCCGCCTCCTCGCGTGAAATGTCGCGAGCGGCCAGATCGTCCAGCGCGTGCTGTGTCCAGCGCACCGGCTTCATCGGCTGCTTTCAGGGAGTGCGTTCATGCGGGTTTCGCGATTCGCACGCAATCGTCGGTGACGAAACTTGCTCGCTCGGCTTCGGGGAGCGGGAGCCCAGGTGGGACGATAGTCTCGGCGGCTTTTTCCTTGGCGGCGAGGGTTAGGTTTAGGGCGAGGAGGAAGGCGAGGGGGTCAGTCTTCGCGGACATGGCGTAGGCGGTGCGGACGGCGGTGTCGAGGCGGGCTTGGGCGGTGCGGAGCGGGTTGTCGCCGGGTTCGTCGAGGGTGCGGTAGAGTTCGCGCAGCGACCAGCCGTGCGCGGCCATCACCTCGCGCCGCAAGGCCCGCAGTGCCACCGCGGCGGCGGCGACTTCGGCGATCTGCCCGCGCGTCGGGCTCTGCGGCCACGGGAAGGTGTCGAAGACGGTGTCGGCGCGCACGACTATGCGAAAATGGAGAAAGGTGGGACCGGACCGCGCCGCTGCGGTCGCCAGTGTTTGAAATCCACCGCAGCCGGATCGAGGAAAGCCGAGCCGTCACGCAGTTTCGTCGTGCCGAAAGGAGTCGTGTTATAAGTTTCAGTTCGGCGGCTACCGGTTTCTGCATTCACTTTGCTGCCGACGTATTTCCAATCAGGTTCCGCGTGAGTGTGCGCGTTCAGCACTGCGAACATGAGGTGAATGAAGCGAATGTTGCCCGTCTTCGGTTCGATCTGGAAGCACGCGACGAGGTGCCAGCCGGAATGGCCGTTGTGGCTCTCTCCGCCTTTGCCGACTTGAATCGTGGACTTAACTTCCAAGCCAGCGGGCTTTCCCGCTTCCTTCGCGGCGGCATTGATTAGGTCAGGATACGCTTGATGCGAGTTGTGCTTGTAGGGCGAGTAGTCGTTCAGCGCGTCGCAGAGCATATTCGACACGAGGCCGCTGAAGTTGTTGCCCTGAATGTATTCGGGGAGCGTTTTTGCTCCGGCGGTCAAAAGGTTGGCGTTAATCCCCGAGACGATGCCCTGGGTTGCATTGATCGCGGCTTCCAAGTGGGCGACTTTCATGCCGGGCGGAAGTGGCGCCTGTGGACGAAAATATTTGGGATTCGCTGCGAAAGTTGAGGCCGATGGCTTGGGCGCGAAGGCTGCGGCGACCAATTGCGGAAACGGCACGCTCAACGCCCCTGCAAGCGCCTCGAGGACATCGATGGAGAAGTTCTCGCGCCCGTTCTCCAGCCCGGACAGATACTGGTAGGTGATGCCGGTTCGAGTCGCGAGCTGGTCTTGGGTGAACTCCTTTTGCTCGCGAAGTCTGCGGACGAAACGTCCAATGACGGCTTTGGCTTCCATTTCGCCTATAGTTGATAGCGACTTCGGGCTTGATCGTCTTTCGTCTATAGTTGAACCTTCATTTCTCCGCCCGATGTATCGCCTTCACCACGCCAACTGCTTCGACTGGCTACGCGATTGCCTGCCACAGTCGCTTCACGCTGTTTGCACCGATCCGCCCTACGGACTGCTGGAGTTTACTGAAAAGGAAGTCACGAAGCTTCGTGCCGGGCGCGGAGGAGTGTGGCGTCTGCCGCCAA
Source organism: Chthoniobacterales bacterium (assembly GCA_038238555.1). Taxonomy (GTDB): domain Bacteria; phylum Verrucomicrobiota; class Verrucomicrobiia; order Chthoniobacterales; family Chthoniobacteraceae; genus JANNXQ01. The sequence continues at coordinate 9,358 of JBBRXP010000029.1, forward strand.
CCATCGGGGGCAGCAAACGCGATCCGCTCCCTCGTTTCACCGTGCTAAACGACCCACAGAAGAAGAATCTCGCCCGGTTTTTCCACGAATGGGGCAAGCTCCTACTGCCGGCATTGAAGCCCGGCGCGCATGTTTGCGTAGCCGGTCATCCCATAATGCAGCATCTCGTGCAGACCGCGCTGGCGGAAGCAGGCTATGAAGTGCGCACGGCTATCATGCGGCTCTATTTCAGCTTTCGCGGGGGCGACCGGCCCAAGAATGCGGAGCGCGAATTCCCCGAAGTGTGCGTCACGCCGAAGGGCGCTTACGAGCCGTGGATGCTATTCCGCAAGCCAATCGCGGAGAAGACCGTCGCGGCGAATCTGCGCCGGTGGAAGACGGGCGGCCTCCGCCGTCTCGGTCCCGACAAGCCGCTCCCCGATTCGATTCCGAGCGGACGGACCCCGGATCGCGAGGAAGCCATCTCAGATCATCCGTGCCTAAAGCCGCAGCACTTCATGCGCATCATCGTCCGCGCACTCTTGCCGCTCGGCGAAGGCGTCGTGCTTGATCCATTCATGGGTTCCGGCTCTACCGTCGCCGCGGCCGAGGCGGTGGGTTACGACGCCATCGGTGTGGAACTCGACGACGCCTATTTCCGACAAGCCGAGCGTAGTATTCCCCGACTGGCCGCACTGTATCCCGATTTCACCGGTAACGACCTAATGTTGAATGGCACCATGCCTGTCCTGGAACCTGATGATTCTCAACAGATGTCGCTGGTCTTGGCTGAGCAACCCGCCAGCTACCACACCAAGCGAGCACCGAAGACCCGGCGGAACGGAATATAGGTCAAAAATAGGCGCGGGCGCGGTCTTCGCCGCGGGCGACGAGCTTGCGGAAGATGCTGGCGAAGGAGTCGGCGGCCTTGCGCGTGACTTTCGACGCGGTTGTTGCCGAAGACGGGCTCGCGCGGCGCGGGCAGGAGGAAGGAGAAGGAGCTCGCTGAGTCGGGGAGATCGCGCAGGAAGACGCGTTCGACGGGATCGAAGAGCTGCTGGTTGAAGTCGTAGATCCAGAACTCTTCGAAGTTGCAGAGGGATGACGTAGCGCGGGCGGTTCGGGACGATGAGCTGCCAGTATTCAAAGGCCTGGTCGTAGTGCTTCTCCAGCTTCGCCCCGCGCGACTTCATCTCGATGAGCACACGCTCGGGCCAGAGCAGGTCGGCGAATTTCTTGCCGCCACCGGTGCGCGCGGCCTCGCCTTTGAGGAGTTCGAGTTGCGCGCTGCCCTGCTTCTTCGCGACGCGAAACTCGAAGGTCGCGCCGGCCTCGATGACGCCCGCATGGCCGAGCGCGCGAAAGAAGCGCTCGAGAAACGCCTGCGCCTCGCTCTTCTCATCGCCTTTCAGCGAACGGGCGAAGGTGATGAACTTCGCGAGGGAGGGTTTAAGTTCTGCGGTGGCCACGGGCCGGGATGATGAAAGCCCAGCATTCTTTCCGCAAGCCTCGGCCGTTCGCTCGGAAACTTCCCCTGTCTGAGCCGGCACTACGTCGAACAAGGGATGACCGACTCAAGTCGGGGATTACTTTGTCGGGAAGAGAGTGCGCCTCCGGCGCGTTGGCACCAAAGCGGCAGGAATGCCGCCTCTTCTTGGGCGCTCCCAGGCGCAGCCCGGGAACGAGAGAACCGAAGACAGACAGCCCCGGGCGGTCTGCGAAAATCGCAAACCGCAGATGGCACGCCAAGGCCGGAGGGACGGTGAAGTGGAAAAGATGAATAATGTCAAAAGTGTATCTAATGCTGCAAGAATTGAACTTACGTTAAATTATAGGAGCGGGCGAGTGTCCGTTCCATTCACAAAACATAAACATGAAGCCGTTGACCGCTCTCGTCTGGAACCAAAGTTCTTGGGGGAAAGGCGGCGTGGGCGCCGGTTTCGCAAATTAGAAAATTAAATCATATGTCAACCATTGCACTCAATGTAAGTGAGTTGCCGGCTCTCGCGCAGATCGCGAAGGGTCAGGACATCATCACCAAAGGAACCAACAACGCGCTCGTGCCCGGCAATGCCGCGGAACTCGCGGAGTTCGTGACGGCGCAGGCGGCCCTGGTGGCCGCCAATACGGCCTCCGAGGCAGTCAGGTCCACCTCCAAGGCGAAAACGGCGGCCCGCCAGGCCGCGCAACAGGTGTGGAAGGCGAAGTTCAAGGCACTGGCCGCCAAGACCGAGGACATCACCGGGGGCGAGCCCGATGCGATGATGAGCGCGGGCTTTGACCTGAAGGGCCATCCGTCGCCGACGCAGGAGCTCGAGGCGCCCACCAATCTGCGCGCACAGACCAACGGCACGCCGGGCAAGACGAAGCTGACGGCCGATCCGCTGCCGGGCGCGGTCTCCTTCCTCTTGGAAAGTGGCCCCGATCCCATCGATGAGCAGAAGTGGGCACAGATCGCCACACCCACCAAGCCATCCTGTACGGTGGACGGGGCCGTGCCGGGCAAGAAGTGCTGGTTCCGCATGGCCGGGGTGAACGCACTGGGCCAACGACCGTGGAGCGATCCGGTGGCGCGTCCGGTGATGTAATGGGGAATTTCGGGATTTCGGGATTTCGGGATTTGAATTCAGGCGCTTCGCGCTGTGGCGCCGAAATCCCGAATCCCCAATCCCCAATCCCGAAATCCAACCCAATGCTTTTCGATCCCACATTTCCCCACGAAGACACCCTCGCGGATGCCGCGCAGATGCGCTCCCAGCTCAATGGACTTAAGACTTTGCTCGACGCTGTGCCTGCAGGGCCGCAAGGCCCGCCTTTCGCGCAGGCCATCGTCGATGCGGTAAACACGCTCGAACCCGGCAATGCGGCGAACGTGTCCGTGAGCTTCGACGGGACTAACGTGCATTTCACCTTTGATCTCCCGCGCGGCAATGACGGGGGTGTAGGCCAGCCCGGAAGCAATGGCAGCGACGGCGCGCCCGGAGGCGACGGCAGCGATGGCGCGCCCGGAAGCAATGGCGGCGACGGCAGCTCCGGTCAACAAGGACCGCCCTTTGCCGATGCGGTGGTAGATGGTGTGAACACCCTCAACCCCGGCGAGAACGCCAGCGTGAGCGTGAGCTTTGACGGCAGCAACGTGCATTTCACCTTTGGCATCCCGCGCGGCGACGACGGCGCGCCCGGCGAAGTGACCGGCGCGCAGCTTGCCTCCGCCCTCAGCGGCACGAGCAACAATACCAACGCCGTGAGCACGCTCGACGCTCCATTCACCAATGATCCGCCCACCCTCGCGGACATGGAACTGACGCGGGCAAAGTATAATGAACTGGTCCTCGCGCTGCGGCGCTAAAATGAACCGTTAGGCTTAAAAAGAAGCCGACTACCGTTCATATCGTGGCCTGCATCGGCTATGCTCTTGCGAGCAGTGCATCGGCCGACGAGCCCGATCAAGGTTCCATGGCACAGGCGGAAATCGCTGCGAAGCAACTTAGTAAATATTTTGAAGCACTGAAAGGATTCGAATTCCGTGTGTCAGATAGTTCACGCGCTCGGGCGCGAAGCGGGTTTCACCGCAGGATGGGCATTGGGGTTCATTTTCCTTCCTCCAGCGCCGCGAGCTCGGCCCAGACGCTCACGGACAAGGCCCACGCCGCCGGCCAGAAATTGACCGCTCCGCCGACCGAGCCGGGGCTGATCAAGGTGCCCAGCGCGCGGTCGCCCATCCAGGTGATCGTGCGGCCGTCGTCGAGTTGATATTGCGTGAGCGTATTGGCCGCGGCCCGGGCGATCGCGAGCGGCCGCGCCTCGTGGCTTAGGCGATGAAACTCCAGCAGCGCGGCCACCCAGTTCGCGGTGTGAAAATCCATCGGCACCCAGCAGTCGCCACTCTGGTAGAAGGGCGACGGATTGCCCTGCTCGGCGCAGCACGGATACCACGGCTCGTAGGGCAGCAGCGGATCGCTGCCGTAAAAAACGAACTGGTTGTCGTTCCATTCCAACTGCTCGCGGATGCGCTCCGTGGGATGCGGAATGCGGTCGGGATGCCGGGCGAGGTAGCGCATGAAGACGAACAAATCCCAGTTCGACAAATTGCCGATGAACGGATTTTGCATCGTCGCGGGCGCGTTGTTGTCGTCGCAGCTCACGACCCACGCGCAAGTTTTCATCGGGTATTCGAGCATCCAGGCGGTGGCACGGTCGCGCGCCTGCCGCCAGCGCGGATCGGGCCGGTGCGCCTCGAGCCGGTCGAGAAACTGGGCGACGATGCCGACGGAGCTCGTGTATGCGATGAGCACTTCGCCGGTCTTCGCATCCACGCGCGCGGACCAGCCGCCGTCGGGCCGCTGCGTCTTGAGAAAAATCTCGGCCATGACCAGCGCGGCGTCGAGATACCGCGCGTCGCCCGTCACTTCGAAAACGCGCACGAGGGCGTCGGCGGAATACGCCCCCTTGGCCACCTCGACCATGCGCATTTGTTTCTCGATGGCCGCCGGCGTCATCCGGTCCGTCGGCACACCGATGGCCGCTCCGCCCTGCCAGTTCGCGCAGCCGCGGATCATTCCCTTGAAAGCGAAATCGTCGTCCTCGATCCGGCACAGCAGCAGGTGCTCGCCGATCGAGCGCGCGTATGCGAGCGCCTTCGCGCGCAACGGCGCGTCCGCGATTTTGAGCAGGCTCTCGACCATCTCGATGTGCATCCAGTCATGCAGATTCGGGAAGCTGTAGGGATTCGCCCCGCGCGGCGCGACCACGGCGGAGAGCAGGATCGGGTGAATGCCCGCGGCGGACTTGAGCTTCGCCTGATTCGGCGGCCGCTGATAATCGAAGAGCGCGGCAAAGCCCTTGAGCGCGGCCTCGCGATAGCTGCGCCGCGCGGGCGACGCCACGGCGGGATCGAAATCCGGCGCGACAAAAAACGGCAGCAGCGTGCTGGAGGCGATGCGCCGCCCCGCCGTGTCGAAGGCCTGAATGGTGATCTGCGCCGCGCGGCCCGGCACGAGCCGCTCCCAGCCTTTCGCGATAAACTCCGGCGAGCGCGCGGCGGGCGTCGCGCCGAGCACCCGCGAGTTTTGCGAGAGGATCAATTCGTAGCGCGCCGCATTCGACACCGGCTTCCATTCCACCCGCAGCGGATGAATCGCGCGCCGCGCCCGCTGGAAATATCCGGTCGGCAGGATGGAGCCTTCCGTGGTCGGCGCGACCAGCAGGGCGGGGTAATCCACAAACGGAACCGTCTGCGCCGGCGCCTTCACTTTATCGACGCCAAACGCTGAGCCGCAAAAAACCGCGAAGAACGCCGCGCGTAATGGCAAATGGAGGCCGGGGAGGATCATCGGGGAAAATGGTGTGAGTTGGCGGGGATCATTCGAATCGATTTTTCGTCTGACAGGTTCGCCGGCCCATTCCTTGAGTGTGAAGCGGTTTTTACCGCAACAGGGGCGCGCGCCGCTTCACTGCCGCCGGCTTGCCACGCTGCAGCACCGCGCCGTCGCGAAACGGCGTCGCCAAAACGATCTGCGTCCGACTCGCGGTCGGGAAGAGCGCGAGCATCAGCGCCAGGAAAAAATGGCTTCGTGACACGTGAAACAAAACGGCTCCCGAAAGTGAAACCGAGGGCCCTGTGCCCGCAAGCTTTTGATTGTTCCCACTCCTTCGGGTCCTCCGATTTTGGACAGATTGCGAGCCATCAAAATGCGGATTTCACGCAATGCATGAAATACGGCTCGGACAACGCGGTCTTCGCCGCGCGCATCCGGTGGAAGACGCCGAACAAAAGCTGGAACCAGCATTGATGACTTGTGGAAAAGTCCGCTCGCAAAGCGCGTCAGCTTTCGTGAAAGAGGCGATGGATCGCAGCGTGAAGTCCTACGAACCGCGCGGCCGGCGGGTTTTCGTAAAGCCTCCCCCATTCCCGCAACCAACCGACATCCCATTATGAAACGCCGCACCTTCCTCCGCACCGCCACCCTCGGCGCGACCGCCCTCGGTTTTCCGCATCTCCTCCGTGCCAAAGAAAAAGCCACGCCGCCGCCGCACGCGGAGAAACTGCCTGTCGTGCCTTTCGGCGGCCCGGCGGGCAGTTGGACGCTCGTGGTGCTGCCGGACACGCAGAACATGGTCGCGTCGTATCCGGAGGTCTTCGACCGGCAGTGCGAATGCCGCCGCGCAATTCTCCTCACGCATTGCTACCTCTATTTCGACAGCCAGCGCTACGATTGGGCGAAGTTCGGCGCGGCGCAAAAATGGGACCCGAAAGCGAATCCGACGCTCGTCGCGGATGGCGGAGTCAACGACGGACAGAACATCTGGGACAAAATAATCGCGCCGAGCAAAAACGTGGCGCTCACCTTGAACGGCCACGTCCTCAACAACGGCACCGGCCATCTCGCCACCGCCGCCGCGGACGGCCACACGGTGCATCAAATCCTCGTGAACTATCAAGCCGACGTGCAAGTGGATGACGGCACCGGCACCGCGGTTTCGCTCGACGCGAATGGCAAGCCCGAGCGCTACGCGCGCCCATTCGGCGGCGGTTTCCTGCGCCTGATGCGCTTCCATCCCGATGGCCGGAAGGTTTCCATCAAGTCGTATTCGCCGTGGTATCACCGCTTCCTCACGCAAGCCGATCAGCAATTCGAGATCGCCTTCGCGTGAAGCCCGCGAGGGACACTGAAAATTATGCGAGTCGCGAAGGCGCTCGCTCTCCGCAACGGAGGGGCCAGCTCCCGCCGCGTGCCGGGCGCTGGCTCGTTTCTCTCGCGACGTTGCTCCTCTCGTGCGCCGCAAACGCGGAGCCGATCGACCGGCACGCGCTGGTCACGCGCCACGATATCGTGCTCACCGCGGCGAATCCGCAGGAGGTGTTGCAGGTGGGAAATGGGCGCTTCGCGTTCGGCGTCGATGTCACGGGGTTGCAGAGTTTTTACGGACTCACGATGTCGGATTGGGGTTGGCACTCGGCGCCGCTGCCGCCGGGATGGAAGGTGGAAGATTTTCGTTACCAGATGTTCGCGGGGCAGGGGCGGCAGGTCGGTTACGCGAGCGATCCGACGGGACAGCAGCCGCTCTGGAACTGGCTGCGGCAGAATCCGCATCGCATCAATCTCGGCCGGCTCGGTCTGCGGCTGCGGCACGCGGATGGCAGCGCGGGCACGCTCGCGGAATTGCGCGGCATTCATCAGCGGCTCGATCTTTGGCGCGGGATCGTCTCGAGCCGATTCACCTTCGATGGCGAAGAAGTCGCGGTCGAAACGGGCGCGCATCCCGAGTCCGATACGGTGGCGGTGCGAGTGACCTCGCGTCTGCTCGGCGAAGGCCGGCTGCAATGCACGCTCGCCTTTCCCTACGGCGACCGCGGCCGGACCGGCGGCACTTTCACGCAGCCGCACGCACACGCCACGGTGATGACGCCGCGCGGTCCGTCGCGCGCCGATTTCGCGCGCACGCTCGACGCGACGCACTACGCGGCAAGCCTCGAATGGCGCGGCGACGCGAAGCTGGCCGAGGAAAGGCCGCACGAATTCGCGCTGACCGCGGCCGCCGGCGCGCGTGAGCTCGAGCTCTCGTGGCGCTGTGCGGAAAGCGCGGACGCTTCGCCTTTGCCCGAGGTTGCGGCGACGCACGCGGCCAGCGCGGCGTGGTGGGAAAAATTCTGGCGCGAGGGCGGCGCGGTCGATCTCTCCGGCAGCACCGATCCGCGCTGGCGCGAGCTGGAGCGGCGCATCGTGCTCTCGCAATATCTGCTCGCCGTGCAGGAGGCCGGCACGACGCCGCCGCAGGAGAGCGGTCTCGCCTGCAACAGCGGCTGGTATGGAAAATTCCATCTCGAGATGCACTTCTGGCACCAGGCGCACTTCGCGCTCTGGAATCGCTGGCCGCTCTTTGCGCGAAGCCTCGGCTGGTATGAAAAAATCCTGCCCAGCGCGCAGGCTTGCGCGCAGCGGCAGGGTTTCGCCGGCGCGCGCTGGCCGAAGATGTGCGCGCCCGATGGAGCCGATGCGCCTTCGCCCACGGGCACGCTTTTGATCTGGCAGCAGCCGCACCCGATTTTCTACGCCGAGCTCGACTACCGCCTGCACCCCACGCGCGCGACGCTCGACCGCTGGTCGGCGATCGTCGAGGCGACCGCCGATTTCATGGCGTCCTTCGCCACGCGCGATCCCGCCACGGGCCGCTACGATCTGCTCCCACCGCTCAAGACGGTACCGGAAAATCGGCCCGCGATGGAAGGCTTCAACCCCGCGTTCGAGATCTCCTCCTGGCGCACCGGCCTGCGCCTCGCGCAGCAATGGCGCGAACGCCTCGGCCTCCCGCGCCAGCTCGCGTGGAGCGAAGTGCTGGAGCATCTCGCGCCGCTTCCGCAAAAGGACGGCGTCTATCTCATGCAGGACGAGCTGCCCGCGGAAAAACTCCCGCCCGAACTGCGCGCCGAGCAGCTCCGCCTCATCCGCGCGCACGGGCTGCGCGACTCCGCCGCGTTCAACTTCTCGCATCCCTCCGTCATCGGCGCGCTCGGACTCCTGCCCGGCGACGGCGTGGATCCCGCGGTGATGCACGCGACGGTGAAGCAAGTCTTCGCCTCGTGGAATTGGGCGCACGCCTACGGCTGGGATTTCCCGATGATGGCCATGGCCGCCGCGCGCACCGGCGAGCCCGAACTGGCGCTCGACGCGCTCTTTCTCGACTCCTCGCGCAACCGCTGGCTGGCCACCGGCAGCACCGGCGACGATCCGCCTTATCCCTACTACCCCTCGAACGGCGGCCTGCTCTACGCCATCGCCCTCATGGCCGCGGGCTGGGACGGCGCGCCCGACCGCCCCGCGCCTGGCTTTCCGGCCGACGGGCGGTGGAAAGTGCGCTGCGAAAATCTCCACCGCGCGCCATGACCAAGAACACCGATGCTCCCACACCCACCATGAACCGTTGCCCCTTCCTCCTCCTGTTTTCCTTCGCGCTGCGAGTTTCGATTCTGGCCGCGGCGCCGCCGAATATCGTGCTGCTGATGGGCGACGATCACGGCTGGGAGGAGACGGGCTACAACCATCACCCGCACGTGAAGACGCCGGTGCTCGATGAGATCGCGGCGACGGGCTTGCGCTTCGAGTGCTTTTACGCCGGTCATCCGAGCTGCTCGCCGACGCGCGGGAGCTTCCTCACCGGGCGCCATCCGAATCGCTACGGCACCTTCGCGCCCGGCTGGTCGCTGCGGCCGGAGGAAATCACCATCGCGCAAATCCTCGCGCGCGCGGGCTATCGCTGCGGGCATTTTGGCAAATGGCATCTCGGCGCGGTGAAGGCCGGCTCGCCCGTGAATCCCGGCGCGATGGGCTTTCACGAGTGGGTGTCGCACGACAATTTCTTCGAGCTGAATCCGTGGCTCTCGCGCCAGGGCGCGCCGCCGGAGCACTTCGAGGGGCGAAGGCTCGGAAGTCGTCGTGCGCGAGGCGATGCGCTTCATCGACGCGGCGCAGGAAAAGCGCGCGCCGTTTTTCGCCGTCGTGTGGTTCGGCTCGCCGCACGAGCCTTACAGCGGGCTGCCCGCGGACCTCGCGCTCTACGACGATCTACCCGCGCTTTATCACGAGAAAAAAGTGCGGCTCACCTCGAACGAAACCGGCGGCCCGGTGACGCGGCCGCAGGGCGAAGTGCTGCGCGAACGCTACGCCGAAATCACCGCGATGGATCGCGCGATCGGCCTTTTGCGAAAGCATCTCGCCGCGCAGGGCCTGCGCGAAAACACGCTGCTCTTCTACTGCGGCGACAACGGCACCTCGCCCGACGCCGTCTTTCGCCCGCCGCATCGCGGACAAAAAGGCGACGTTTACGACGGCGGCATCCTCGTGCCGGGGCTGATCGAATGGCCCGCGCGCATCCCGCAACCACGCAGCACGCGGGTGCGCGCGAGCACGAGCGACCTGCTGCCGACGCTCTGCGCGATCGCCGGCGCCCCGCTGCCCGACCGCGTGCTCGACGGCATCGATCTCACGCCGGTGCTGGATGGAAAAATGACCGAGCGCCCGACGCCGCTCTATTTTTGGGAATACAACTTCGCGCGGCTAGTGAAGACGAACCCCGAGCCCTACATCGATCTCGAGTTGCAGAAAGGCACCACGCCCCTCGTCAAGCGCGGCGCGGGAAAAGCGACGCGCGATTTTTCCAACTACCGCCAGCCGCCGATCGGCGACGCCGATTACCTCGGCCCGCGCGCGATCATCGATGGCCGGCACAAACTCGTCGTGCAGGAGACCAAGCAAGGCGCCGCGCGCCGCGAGCTCTTCGATCTCGAAACCGACCCCGCCGAAACCACCGACCTTCACGACCAGCAACCCGCCCTCACCGAAAAACTCGCGACCGAAATGCGCGCGTGGCAGGAGTCCGTGCTGCACAGTCTCACCGGCGCGGATTACCCGCGATGAATGGTGCTGCGCGCTCGCCTGCGCCGCGTGAGCCTGGCCGGCGGAGTAGGGGGCGTGGGCCGAGCACTGGAGCGGACGAACTATTCGCGTTTACCCGGCACATCTACCGCCTGGGCAATGCAGAAGGCGCCTTTGCCGCGCCTTTGCTTCTCAGTGCGCCGGACATTGTCGCATTGTTGCAATAGGGCCGGTCACGAAAAGGTTCACCAGTTATGCGAGGCTCGATAAGTTCACCAACCATCCATGAACCACACCGCATCACCCCTCACACGCCGTCGCTTTCTCGGGACTGCACTCGGCGGCCTCGTGCTGGCGGACGCCTTTACGCTGCGCGCCGCGCCGGACATGTCAGCCGAGACGAAGCACTTCGATTACCGCCTCGCGCCCGAGGGGCCTTACATTGATTCGCAGCGCGGCAGCAAGGCGTTCGGCTTTGGCGGTGGGAAGATTTTCCTCTCCGAGGACAACGCGAAAACCTGGGCGCACAGCGCGGAGTTTGCCGACGCGGACAAGATCACGTTCAGCGTCATTTTGAAAAATGGGAACGTCCTCTTCGCCACGAGCGCGCGGCTTTTTCTGAGCACGGACAATTTGAAAACGCACAGCGTCATCACGGTGAAGCGCCCCGATGGCAGCGACTACCTCGCGCACACGCCGGTGAATCCCGAACTGCCCGGCTGGTATTTTCATTCGCTCGATGGCGAACACTGCTTCGAGGTGGATGGCCGCGAGCTGCTCGTGTGGGGCAACTACTGCAACGTGCTCGGCGGCGCGGTGCCGGTGAACATTTTCTACTCCACCGACAGCGGCCGGACCGTGAAGCTCGCGTATTCCTTCGGGCAGAATCCGAAGTTCCAGCAAAAAGGCGCCGCGCCGGATGCGCCGCTGCTCGGCGATGTGAGCAACAAGATCATCGCGCGGCACGTCCACAGCCTGACTTTCAATCCCGCCGAGAACGCCTTCTACGCCTGCACCGGCGACATTGATCGCGGCCACGGCAAGGAATGCCACTGGCTGCGCGGCGCCTACGACGCGAGGGCGGATGTGTGGAATTGGAAAGTCATCATCAGCGTGGACTCCGACTCGCGTTTCAAATGCGGCGGCATCAACTTCGTGAACGGGCGCGTGTATTGGATCGCCGATGCGAACGGTCCGAAGATCGGCGCGGAATACGATCGCGGCATCTTCACTTGCGCGCCCGCCGACATCCCGAACAAGGAGAAGCACACGATGCTCTTCAATCCGAAATTCGAGTCCGCGAATATGCTCATCCAGGACGGCGTGATGCTCGCGACACACTGCGCGCCCGCCTCGCCGTATGCCTGCGGCATCATCTACTCGCCCGACATGGGCCGCACCTGGGCGCAATACGATCTCAAGGAATTCGGCCCGCGCTCCGGCTGCCGCATTCACAAAAAAAATGGCGACGGCTGGTTCCGCCTCGACCTGCGCAAAGGCTGGATCGAGCGCGCCGAGGTGCTCTTCCTCAAACCGAAAACGGCGTGAGCGCGCGACGGGGCTTCATCGCATTCCTCCTCGTCGTCACCTGCGCCGCTCCTGCCGGGCAAGTCGGGCCGTGAGCGACAAGGTCTGTCATGCGGCTCTCTCGCGGGTTGAGTGGGGATGCAATGTCCCGTGCATTGGCAACAATCGCCGCAGATTCAGCTTTAAGTCCCGCCATGCGCAAATTCCTCATCAAATCTACACCGCTGCTTTTTTTGTTTCTCGGCGTTCTGTGCGGCCATGCTCCAGCCGCTGCAGAGCCGCGCTTGTGCGTCGTCTTTGATGGCAAGGTGGGCAAATACGAAGTCGTCCGCATGCCGCAGTTGCTGGTGACGAAGGCCGCCACGCTGCTCGCCTTTGCCCAAGGCCGCTCCGACGCGCACGACCGTTCGGACAACGACATCATTCTCAAGCGCAGTTCCGACTGCGGCGAGACGTGGTCGAAATTTCAAGTGCTCGCGGATCAGGACAAGGACTCGCTCAATTCCATCTGCGTGGTGCAGTTGGCAGAAAGCGGGCGCATCCTCGTCATCGGCTGCTGGTTTCCCGATGGCTTCGAGATGATGGATTTCAAATACGTCTCACCCGGCTTGCAGGAATACCATCGCGCCGCGGGGCACGACAAATTCCCGGCGATCACGCCCGGCTACGAAGGGCGCGGCATCGCGCGCAATTACATCACCCAGAGCGACGACGATGGCCGCACGTGGACGCCGCTGCGCGACATCACGCGCGAGGTGAAACGGCCCGCGCCGGACACCGCGTGCGTGCCGGGACCGGGCGTCGCGATCGAGTTGCGCGAAGGTCCGCATCGCGGGCGCATCGTCGTGCCGTGCTGGACGCGCTGGCTCCAGACCGACGGAAAAAAACCCGGCTATCGCACGCGGCCCTACGCCGTATTCAGCGACGATGGCGGACAGCGCTGGCAGCGCGGCGAGGTCGCGCCAGCGGGCGCCAGCGGGCGCGAGATCGAGGGGAATGAAACGCAAATGCTCGAGCTGCCCGGCGGCGCGATTTTGCTCAACACGCGCTCGGCGGGCCGCAACATCGCGACGAGTCGCGACGGCGGGCAGACGTGGTCGCCCCTCGCCGAAGAGCCGGCGATCCCGACCACGCCGACCGCCGCGGGATTCATCCGCTACAGCGGCCTGGGTGATGGCGAGAAGAGCCGTCTGCTCTTTAGCAATCCGACGGAGACCGGCCGCAATCGCGGCGTCATCTCGCTCAGCTACGACGATGGCAAGACGTGGCCCGTGCAAAAAACGCTGCGCGCCGGCCGCTTCAAATACAGCGCGCTCGCACGACTCGCTGATGGCGGCATCGGCTGCATTTTCGACGCGACCGCGGCGAAGGGTGAATTTGAAAATCACACCGGCGCGCTCATCCTCCTCGCGCGCTTCACTCTCGATTGGCTCACCGAGGGCAAGGATCGTTTGCCGTGATCCGATTCCGTTGGTGGCCGCGCGTCTTTCACTCGCTCCTTGTCGCGCAACATTGGCGCGTCGCCACTCACGAGCCGACGTATCCGATCTTCGGACTGCGCGATTTTTACAAGCGGCTCCGGGTCATGCTCAGCGAGCGCGTGGCGCCCGCGGCAATTCCTCGCTGCCCGCGGCGCGCGCGTTTAGTGAGACCTCGTGTCCCTGGCCATCCATTGGTTTCGCCGCGATCTGCGCATCGTCGATAACTCCGCGCTAAACGCCGCCGTCGCCGCGCACGATCATGTCCTGCCGCTCTACGTGCTCAGCGAGTGGCGGCGGGAGCACCGCTGGTGCGGCGCGGCGCGGCAGGAGTTTCTGTGCGGTTGCCTCGTGTCGCTGGCAAAAAATCTCGCGGCGAAAGGCGGGCGGCTCCTCGTGCGGCAGGGGCGGGCAGATGTGGTGCTGGAAGCCTTGATCCGCCAGACAGGAGCGGCGGCGATCTACTTCGCTCGCGATCCGGATCCCTTTGGCCGCGGGATGGAGCGGGAGGTGGCGGCGATGGCGGAGCGACTCGGCGTCGAGGTGCATGCGCACAAGGATCACGCGCTGCACGAGCTTGATGAAGTGCTCACGGCCAGCGGCTCGGCGTTCCGCATCTTCAATCCGTATGCGCGCGCGTGGCTGCGGCTCGACAAGCCCGCGCCGGGCCGCACGCTGGCACGCCTCTCCACGCCGCCGGATGTCGCGAGCCTCGATCTTCCCACGCTCGCCACATGGGGGCTGCAAGCCGAGGCGCGGATCGTCGAGCCGGGCGAAGCGGCCGCGCGCAAACGGCTCGGACATTTCCTCGATGGGCCGGTGCTCGAATACTCCACGCGGCGCGATTTTCCCGCGGCGGAGAATACGTCGCGACTCTCGCAAGACCTGCGCTGGGGCCTGCTCTCGATCCGCGAGGTCTATCTCAAGTGTTGCGAGCTTGCGGACCGCGCGGACGCCGCGGGTCGGAGCAGCATCCGCGTCTTCGTCAACGAACTCATCTGGCGCGAATTTTACATGCAGGTGTTGTGGCACGCGCCGGAGGTGCTCGAGGCCGAGTATCAATCCGAGTATCGGGCGCTGAAGTGGCGCGACCATTGGCGGCCCGAGGAACGCGCGGGCGGAGAGCCCTTTCAGCGCTGGTGCGCTGGGCAGACGGGCTTCCCGATCGTCGATGCCGGGATGCGCCAGCTCGCGGCCACCGGCTTCCTGCACAATCGCGTGCGGATGATCGTCGCGATGTTTCTCACAAAAGATCTGCACGTCTGGTGGATGCACGGCGAGAGCTGGTTTATGCGGCGGCTGGTGGATGGGGAGATTGCGAGCAACAACGGCGGCTGGCAATGGAGCGCGAGCACAGGCACCGACGCGGCGCCTTACTTCCGCATCCAGAATCCGTGGGCGCAGACAAAGCGTTTCGATGCCGAGGGCGAATACATTCGGCGCTGGGTGCCGGAGCTCCGCGACGTGCCGGCGGCGAAGTTTTGCGCGGCACCCGCGGCGGGCGAGGCTCTGGCGAAAGGCTACCCGCCACCGATGGTCGAGCATTCCGCGGAGCGCGATGCGGCGCTGGAGATGTTCCGGCGTTGAGCGACGGCCGCGCGGCGAGGCCGCTGGATGGTGCGTTTCTTCCTTTCAATATCCGAGGTGACAATGGAGTTTGAGCGAGATTCCGAAGCTGCCAAATGGTATGAGATCAAGGTGAAGGCTGAGGCGAAGCATCGGGACACTCCGTATGATCCCCAGATTTTTGGAATGGATTTCGCCGCGCCCTTCCGGCTGGCCGTGGTGCCGGGTCGCGCGGAGATCGGTTCGCTGCATCTTCCGCAACCGATCGAACCGCAACTGGGTGAAGCTGTCATCAAGGACAACGTGACCGAATGGCATACGTTCAAGGTGTGGCTCGATGCCGGCTGCACGCCGCGCTTCACCTTCCCCAACGGCATGATCAGCGTGCGCAATGCTTATGGGATCATCATGCGCCAATATCGTTCCTCGTTTCCGGAAAGCGCGGGCCGGGGTGGGATCGTGGGGAATCGCATCGCGGTAATAATGCACGGCAAGCTACCGCACATCCGAATCCACGAAGTGCAAATCCGCGGGCCGATGGTCGAACAATGGCCGCCAGCCAGCCAGCAGGCAGTCCTGGGCAGCCACCCCTTCACGCCGGAACGCACCCGCGAGATTCTGGCGACATTCGCCAGCCGCGCCTACCGGAGGCCGGCGGAGATTGGCGAAGTGGACCATTTGATGGCGGTCGTGGAGAGCCGCCGCCAGCAGAGGCATTCGCCTTTCGAGGCGTTGAAGGACGGGCTCAAGGCCGTGCTCTGTTCGCCGGCGTTTCTGTATCTGGCGGAGCCGGAGGCCATCGACCCGAAGAATCGCGGCCTCTCCGCCCACGCGCTCGCTTCACGGTTGTCCTATTTTCTGTGGTCCACCATGCCCGACGCCGAACTCATGCGCCTCGCGCAAACCGGCGAACTGAGCAAGCCCGAGGTGCTGGTCGCGCAAACGCGCCGGCTGCTCGCCAGCCCGCGGTCGGAAGCGTTCGTCACGGGCTTCCTCGACAGTTGGCTCAACCTCCGCAGCCTCGGCGACATGGCACCGGACCGGGGCGAGTTCCGGAACTATTACGCGCAAAATCTCCAGCCGGCGATGAAGCGTGAGACGCAGCTTTTCACCCGGCACTTGATGGATCAAAACGGAAGCATCGTTCAATTTCTCGACTCGGATTACACCTTCGCCAACCGTCCCCTCGCAAAACTTTATGGCATGGACGACGCCGTTCCGGCCGAGAGCGGGCACGTGTTTCAAAAAATCAAATTCAACACGCCTCAGCGCGGCGGCCTGCTCGGCCAGGGCAGCGTGCTCACCGTCAGCGCCAACGGAGTCGAGACCTCGCCGGTCACGCGCGGCGTCTGGTTGCTCGAAAATATTCTCGGCACCCCGCCCGCGCCGCCGCCCGACAACGTGCCGCCGATCGATCCCGACGTGCGCGGCGCGACCTCCATGCGCGACATCCTCACCAGGCACCGAAACAATCCCACCTGCTTCGAGTGCCACAAGAAAATCGATCCGCTGGGATTCGCTCTGGAGAGTTTCGATCCCATCGGCGCCTGGCGCGGCAGCTACGGAAAAGGAGCGCCCATCGACAGCTCCGGTGAGTTGCCGAGCGGACAGACATTCAACGATGTGGCGGGCCTCAAAAAAATTCTCGTCGAGCGCAAAGACCAGTTCGCCCGGATGCTCACGGAGCGATTGCTCGGCTACGCCTGCGGACGACGGATCGAAGCGCTGGATCGTGTGGAGGTCAATCGCATCGTGAAGGAACTCGCCGCCCGCGGCTACGGCTTGCGAGATCTCATCGAGCTGGTGGCCCTGAGCGGGGTCTTTCAGTCCAAATGAGGCCGGGCCGGCCTGATGCCGTTGCCCCCATTTCTCTGTCCCTGCTCTCTGCGTGATTTCACTTCTCGCCCGCCTTTGCCGCCGTGTAATCCTTGGCGCTTCTTGAACGCAACTTCTTCCGCCAATCCTCTGCGCGAGGGGCTCTCCAATCGCCCGATGCCGCAGCCGTGCAACGTGGTGATCTTCGGCGCATCGGGCGACCTCACTTTTCGCAAGCTCATCCCGGCGCTCTACAATCTGGTCGCGGATGGCGACCTGCCGGCAGCCACCAACATCGTCGGCTTTGCGCGCCGCGAGAAGACGGACGAGACGTGGCGCGCGGAACTCAAGGAGACCACGGCGAAGTGCTCTCGCTCGGGATTGAAAGAGCAAATTTGGAGCAGCTTCGAGCCGCGCGTTTTTTACGAGCGCGGCGAATTTGGAGATGCCGAAGCGTATCGCTCGCTCGCGAAAAGGCTGGACGAACTCGACGCGAAAACGGGGACGCACGGCAACCGGCTCTTCTATCTTTCCGTGGCGCCGGCGGACTTCGAAGGCATCCTCACGGAGATCGCCGCCGCCGGCCTCAACCAGCAGCGCGAGGGAGCGTGGACGCGGGTGATCGTCGAGAAACCTTTTGGCTCAGACCTCGCCTCCGCGCACGAACTCAACGAAGTGGTCGCACGCGTCTTCCGTGAAAAAGACACCTACCGCATCGACCACTACCTCGGCAAAGAAACCGCGCAGAACATCCTCGTGCTGCGTTTTGCCAACGCGATCTTCGAGCCGCTGTGGAATCACCGCTACATCGACCACGTGCAGATCACCGCCGCCGAACCGCTCGGAGTCGAGCAGCGCGGGCCTTACTACGAGTCGAGCGGCGCGCTGCGCGACATGGTGGCGAATCATTTGCTCCAACTCCTGTGCCTCACCGCCATGGAGCCACCCACCGATCTCAACGCCGACAGCATTCGCGACGAGAAGATGAAGGTGGTGCGCTCGCTGCGGCGCATGACTCCCGAGCAGGCCGCGCGCAATGTGGTACGCGGCCAATACGCCGCCGGCGCCATCGCGGGCAAGGAGGTAAAGGCTTATCGCGAAGAAGATCGAGTAAGCCCGCAGTCGATGACCGAAACCTACGTGGCGCTGAATGTGAACGTGGATAACTGGCGCTGGGCCGACGTGCCCTTTTACGTGCGCGTGGGCAAGCGGCTCGCCAAGGGCGGCACCGAGATCGCCGTGCAATTTAAGAACGCGCCGAGCGTGCTCTTCAACACGCCCGACGAACCGCTCGGGCCTAACGTGCTCGTCATCCGCATCCAGCCCGACGAAGGCATCTCGCTGCGCATGCAGTGCAAGATGCCCGGCAACGCGATTAACATCGAGCCCGTGAAGATGGACTTTCATTACGGCACGAGCTTCGGCAAAGCATCGCCCGAAGCCTACGAGCGGCTGCTGCTCGACGCCATGAGCGGCGACGCCACGCTCTTTGCACGGCGCGACGAAGTGGAAGGCGCGTGGCGTTTCATCGACCCGATCGAAGACGCGTGGCACAAGACTCAACCTCCGCCGCTTCTCTGCACCTACCCCGCAGGCTCCTGGGGCCCGAAGGAAGCAGACGAGCTGCTCGAGCGCGATGGGCGCGCGTGGCGGAGGATGTAGCCACGAGCCGACCCTCGCGCAAAGCACAAGACCGCAAGGCCGCCAGGCTTCCCACGCCCGCGTTGCAGCCACTGGGAATGTCGAGCCGCAACGTTACCAGAGGAGGGGAAATGAATGCGCAGAGTCGAGTCCGGCGCGGATGAATTCCTCCTGCGCCGCGAAGGAGGCATCCCCTCCAGTCTTGTGGCGCGGCGCGGCGCGGGCGATCGCGAGGAAGCGCTCCGCGAAGGCCGGACCGCCCAGCCATTTCGATGCGGCCCGCGGCCAGGGGGCCACTTGCAAGCTGCCCGACGAGGCGCGCTTTTTCCACGAGATGAGGAAAGTATTGAGGGGCGCGCACAGCCGCCAGGAATCGGCGACCGGTTTGCACAGCACTTCCAATTGCGCTGTGAGCGTGAGGCGGCTGAAAGATACGGGCTGCGGACCTTCGCACGCGAGCAGAGTCGGCACGCCCGCCCATCGCCGGCACGCTCGAGGCAATCGACGGAGCCATCGGCGAAAACCCTCCGCCTGCCGACGCTCCTCCGCGCGCCAATCGAACAAGCTCGGGTCGATGCGTAGCTCGTCGTAAGTTTGTGGAAATCGAAAACCGAATGCGGCAAGGTCGGGCGCAACGTCGGGCAACCGGCGCGCGATGAGCGGGCGATCGGCGGCGGCTGCTTCGACTGCCGGCAGCCCGAAGCCTTCCTGGATCGAAGTGAGCAACACGGCCTCGCAGGCAGCGAGGAATTCTGCCACCGGCGGCTTGCCGCGCGTCCCGAGCACCAGCGGCCATCGGTGCTGCCGAGCCGCCGCCCCGAGCGCTTGCGCATACGGCTCCTCGTCGGGCGAGCTCACGCGGCCGGTCACCACCAGCCGCGCCTCGGGCCGCAGCCAGCGCGTGAGCAGCAGCGCTTCGGCTACATTTTTCCGGCGCAATTGCCGGCATGGCATGAGCCACACCGGCTCCGAAATTTCCGACCGCGATTTCATCGGAGGCAGACAAGGATCGGGAAGCCAGTGGGCGCGTCCGGGAAAGTGGCGCCGGAGAATGCGCGCGTCGGCGCGGTTGATGCCGACGTGATGAATGGTCGGCGCGTCGGGCAGCAGCGCCTTCGCCACAGCGCGCAAGGTGCCGAACCCGTGCCGGCGCAGCTCGGGCCAGCGCTTCCAGCGATTGTTGCACCACCAATCGTGATGATGCGCGATGAGCTGGATCCCGCCCTCGCCGCACACGCGGCCAAGTTCCCGAGCAAGCAGAATGTTGCGGCCCAGCGCGAGGTTATGCGCCCAGACGATGCAGCCCTTGCACACAACACGGCGAATAACTCCCGGAATCAAACCGTTGCTTGTAACTTCGGATAAGTAACAGACAGCAGGTTCGGTAACCAATTGAACGGGCACGGGCGCGATGGTTTCCTGAAACTGTCGCCGCCACGCGGTATCCGGCGCTTCCCCGGTAAGCAAGACGACTGATGTGCAGCCAAGCCGGCTCACAATGTGAGGCGCCGCTAACTCGATTACTTTCCGCACTCCGCCAGCGCGGAGATGATAATGGACGATCACTAATCTCAAAGCTCACGTTACTCCCGTTGAAGTAACCACACTTCGTTACTCCGATAACCCGGCCGCACTTCCCCGCTCGGGATAACAAACCCATTTCCCCACGCCACGACCGGCACGGTGGCCCGCGAAAATGGAGCTTCCCCCACTGATCGCCACGCGTTGGCCGCCGGATCGAATAACCAAACGCTGCGCGGAAACCCGGGGTGTTCGGCTTCCGGTCTAAAGCCGGCGTTCTTTCCATCGTCGCCGCCGATCACGAGCAAGCCATCCGCGACCGCTGGCGCGGGGGACGGCGCTGCCACGGCGGGGCGCGGCAAGTCCGGCAGCCGCTCCCAGCCGCGTTCGGGCGTGTAACGGAAGGCGTCCCGCATCCAATCCCGCTCCGGTTTTCCATCGTTTCCTCGATGCAACGCCGCGCCGCTGAACAGGTAGAAATAACCTTCATACGCGGCGGCGACCGCAAGCATCCTCTCCTTGCCGGGCCAGGGATCGAGCCTTTGCCATGTGGGGGAAGGCTGTGCCAGATCGAGCGACCAAAACGTGTGCAATGCTTCTATCGCATCCGGTTTGTCGATCCCGCCCGCGACGAAGACAGTATCTCCGAGCAGCGCTCCGCACATGTTGGCGCAAGGCTCCGGCAAAGAAGGCAAGGGTTGCGCTTGTATCTTATCCGACTTCCATCTCAGTGCAGTTACTCTGGCAGTGTGTCCTTTCGAGTTACTGCCACCGATGCAGACGATCGTATCATGCCACGTGACGGTAACTCCATAACCCAGCGGTTCCTCTAACTTACCGACCTTCGTCCATTCCCCGTCGCGATGTTTCAAAGCCCACACCTCTCGATACCACACCTTGGTCCCGCCCTCCCAAGGCCGCAGAGATGGAAAGTTGGCGCCCCCCGCCACAAGCAACACATCTCCACTTACTCCCGCAAACATCCCCGCGAAACCTTCGCGATCGGGAATGGAAGGTAACTGCGACCATTGCGTTTCGGCAGCCACGGACACCGCAGCGATCAGCAAGTAAAGGATGGTCAGCGTAGCAGCGCAGACATCCCTGTCTGTAGCAGGGCACGCCGGCATCGAGAACACGCCGCAAGCTAATGCAGTTCCATGATGCGGATGTTTCTCCAGCGCACTTCCTCGCCGGGCGTCCCAGCTTTGCCGATCTGATGGACTTGGAGGGCGATGATTCCCTTGGGCGTCATGCCATCTTTGAAGTCGGCTGCAGCCACTCCATTGAGCCATGTTTTAATGCTCTCCCCCCGGCACTCGATGCGCCCCTTATTCCACTCGCCTTGTTTGAAAGCCTTTCGCGCGGGTTCGTTATCTTTCAAATCGTTTAACCAACCGCGGCGCATTTCGTCATACACGCCGCCGGTGTAAGCGCGGTCCGAGGGGTCGATCTCGAATTGATAACCATGCACGCGATCGGCGGGAACTTTCCTTGTCTTATCTCCGAATGTTAGTTCGGTTTCTTTGTCGAAGAACTGGCTGCGGAATTGCACGCCGGAGTTCATGTTTGGCGCAACCTTGAATTCAAACTCGAGCACGAAATCGCCGTAAGCCTTGGTGGTGCACAGAAAGGAGTTACCCGTGTTAGCCACCGTCTTGCCGACGATGGCGCCATCTTCCACTCGGTATTCGGCTTTGCCGCTGTGTTGCTCCCAGCCGTCGAGAGTCTTGCCGTCAAAGAGAGAGGTCCAGCGGTCTTCCGCACGGGCGGTGAAAGATGAGACGAGGGATAGGAGGCTAAGTAACAAGGTAGTTTTCATAAGTGGTAGCGCGCAGAATGCATGAAGCCTCGCGGTGCGCCAATCATTCTGTTTGCGAGTGCCGGCAGGGATGCCTGCGCGACTTCTACAGCAAGATTCCCGTGCTATCGCGGAAGTCTGCCTCTACTCCGCTTGAGCTCGTTCCGCTCCATGTCCTTCTCCCAGCGCAGTCGCTGGGCGATGGCGGCCTCGCGCGCGGCCTCTTCATCGAGTGAGCCAGAAACGTAGAAGTGGCGCGTCTTCCGCCGATTGGGCGCTGGACTGCCGCTCGCCGTCCACACGATGTAGTCATACACCTTTCCGCGGCGCTGGATGGTCTGGGTGCCCCGCCTCACGCCAGGGATGCCCGAGGTGTTTCGCCTGGTCACGCGGCGGGCGAGTTCGCTGCGCGGGATCGGTTTGAGTTTCTCGATCACCGCGTCGCGAAAAAACATGGCTTCGCTCAAAGCGACGGCTCTGCCGCCCCATTTTACGTCGGAGAAAAATTCATTGACGTTCATACCGCTGCGGATCACGCGCACCTGCCATCCGCGCGTTTTCTTTTTGCCGTTGATGACGATGCGAGTAATGCAGCGATTGGCTTGAGACCGGTCAGTGGTCGCTTCTATAATCGATTTGGTCGTTTGAGTCTTCATGGGAAAGGAAAACTGTGTAAGAGAACTTCGAGGGATCGAAACTTCAACTTTGAACTTCGATTTGTTGAGCGCGCGGATGTGTTAGTTAGGTGGCGAAATAGACGCACGGTGTACCTATCTGCCGACGGGACTGCGCGGATTTCGGCAATCAGTCGCCAGATGTCTGCGTTTTTCGGGATGGCACGGGCATTGCTAAAGTCGCGCCGGCATTTTTGCCGTTTAACCCAACCAACCTACTACCTCATGAAATCAAAAACATATTCCGCCGCTTTGCTGGGCCTCACCTTTGCGGTCACCTCGTTACATGCAGGAACAGTCACCGATGGCAAGGAATCCAAAATCATCAAGCCGGAGGAATCGCGCTTCAAGATCTACGGCTGGGTGGAAGGGGGTGTGACTTTCAACACATCGAGCCCGAACGATAACCAAAACTTCGGTCACTTATTTACCGATCGTTCCAATGAACCGCTGCTCAATCAAGCCGTCATTACTTTCGAGCGGACGCTCGATGCAAAGGCCACGGGCTTTGACTGGGGATTCAAGGCGCAGTTCCTCTATGGCAGCGACGCGCGCTTCATTCATTCCCTCGGCTTGCTCGATCTCGCGTCCGATGAACTCGTGCAGCCCGACATTGTGGAAGCTTACCTTAATCTGCACTTCCCGATCATTACGGAGGGCGGGTTGGATTTGAAGCTCGGTAAGTTTGTGACGCTCGAAGGGGCGGAGGTGATTGACCCGCGGGCCAACGTGTTTTACTCGCACACTTACATCTTCAATTACGGCATCCCTTTTAATCACACCGGCGCGCTCGCCACGCTACATGCCACCAAGTGGCTCGATCTCTACGGCGGAGTTACTCGCGGCGTGAATACGACCTTTAATGACAACAACACCTCTTACGCTTTCCACGGCGGCTTCGGGTTGAATTTCATGGAGGGTAAGTTGACGGCGCTGGCGAGCACGCACATCGGGCCGGAGACGCCGGATAACAATCACGATTGGCGGTGGCTCAACGATCTCGTCGTGACTTGGAAGATCACCGACAAGCTGACTTCGATTACCGACATCAATTACATCCAGGACGACGGCGTGGCTGGCACGGCCAAGGGTTACGGCGCGGCGCAGTATGTTACTTACTCGCTCAATGACTGGCTCACGTTGGGAGTGCGCGGGGAAGTGTGGCGCGATGAAGATGGATTCTTTGTGGCGCAGTTTGCCTCGCACAATGATTTCATCCATCTCGAACGCGGCGACGCGGGCTTCGTCCCGGATGTGCGCACGGTGGGTGGCGGCAGCACGACTTACGGAGCCATCACGTTCGGCGCGACCCTTAAGCCCAAGGTGCCCAAGCCGCTCGCGGGCCTGATGATTCGGCCGGAAGTGCGTTATGACCGCTCGCTCAATGACACGCGGCCGTTTAATGACTCGCGCGATCGCGGGCAGTTCACGGTTGGGCTCGATGTGATTCTGTCGTTTTGAGAGAGGGAAGTTAGGCCTCCCTGCCTGCCGGCCAGGCTGGAAGCCTATCCTTCCGTTCACCGTTTCGGGTATGTAGGTTTGCTCGGGGGCGTGGGCGGCTTGGCCGCGAGCGCTGTTTGCACTTCGGCGATCGCGCGGTCGAGTTGCGGGTCTGCGCCTTGCGCGAGTTGCGCGGGGTCGTCCAATACGAGGATGTCGGGGTCCACGCCGTGGCCTTCGATGATCCACTTTCCGGCTTCGTCGTAGATGGCAAAAGTCGGCACGGTGACGTGGCCGCCATCGACCAGCTTGGGCGCGCCGGTCATGCCAATGAGGCCGCCCCAGGTGCGGGTGCCGACGATCGGGCCGAGGGCCATCTCGCGGAAGAGCCAAGGAAAACAATCGCCGCCCGAGCCGCTCCAGCCATTGACGAGCATCGCCTTGGGGCCGGCGTGCGCGATCTGCGGCGTCTGCCAGTCGCGCCCGTCACGGACGGCCCAGCGGTTGGTGATTTTGCGCGCGAGCATTTCGATGAAGCGGTCGGGGATCTGGCCGCCGGCGTTCCAACGTTCGTCGATGATGAGGCCGGGCTTGTCGAACTGCGCGCGGAACTGACGCATGAGTTGGTTCTGACCTTCGGTCGCCGTGTTGAGCACGTAGATGTAACCGATCTGCCCGCCGCTCGCCTGCTCGACGCGCTTGCGATTGTGTTCCATCCACGCGAATTGCCGCAGCCACGTTTCGCTGCCGAGCGTCTGCACGAGCACTTCGCGCGCGCCGTCGAGATTCGGCTTGTCATTGACGGTGAGGAAGACGGCCTTGTCGCCCAGCCCTTGCAACGCGGCCCACGGATCCTTGCCCGCGTCGAGCGGAAGTCCGTTCACGGCGAGCAGCCAGTCGCCTTCCTTCACTTTCACGCCGGGCTGCCGAAGCGGGGAGCGCACGTTCAAATCCCACGGCGCGGTCTCGAGAATTTTTGCGATGCGATACGCGCCTTGCTCGAGCGCAAAGTCGCAGCCGAGATAGCCGACGCTGCGGGTCGCGCCGCTCTCGTCGGGATCACCGCCGCCGCGATACGTGTGCGAGCAGTTGAGCTCGCCGAGCAGTTCTCCCAGCACGTGATTGACATCCGAGCGAGTGACGCAATCGCCGAGCAGGGCGCCGTAGCGGGCGCGCATCGCGGGCCAATCCACGCCGTGCAGCGCGGGGTCGTAAAAAAAATCGCGCTCGATGCGCCACGCGTCGTTGAAGATTTGACGCCACTCGGCGGCGGGATCGACCGTCATCTCGAAGCCCGTCGCCAGCGTCTTGTCGAATTTCGGCGGATCGTTCACGCCCACCACCCGCCACGCCCCGGGCTTGGCCACGAGCAGCCTTTTGTAGTCGGCGGAGAGATCGACGCTGTGCGCGTCATCGACGATCACTTTGGTCTCGCGCTTCTCCAGTTCGTAAGCGGAGAGCGGCACCGTCTTGGTATCCGAGCCGGTACGCGGCAGGCGCGTGAAGAGCACCTTGCCCGGCACCGCGCCGAGCCAGCCGAATCGGCCGGCAGCCGGCGGCAGGATCACGCCGCGCGCTTCAAATCCGTCGATGTCGATCGCGACGGGCTTCGTCTTTTTCTCCGGAGCTTTCGCGGTCTTCGACTCCGGCGCTTTGTCCTTTTCCTCAGACTTCTTCTCTACTCGCACCGGCTCCTCATCGTTGCGCGGAGCGAGCGGCGAAGGCACATCGCGGCGCAACGGCACGGCGATGAGGGCCTGCCCATTTGCGTAAACCCACGTGCGATCGACTTCGCCGTAGATGGGATCGAACCAGCGCTTCGAGCGGTAGTAGAGATAGCGCCCGTCGGGATCGAAGACCGGCAGATCGTCGTCGTAGAAAGCGCTCGTGACGCGGTGGCACTCGCGCGATTGCGTGTCGTAGAGAACGATGGCCGATTGGCGATTGTCCTGGTCGCCGGCGTAAGCGAGCCAACGGCTGTCGCCGCTCCAGTTGAGCGGGAGACGCTCGAGCTCGCCTTCGTAAAGCCACATCTGGCGATCGATGACGGAAGATTCTTTTGCGGCGAGATCGTGAATCCGCACCTGCATCGCGTTGTCGAGAAAGGCGATCTTCTGCGAGTCCGGCGACCACTGCGGCTGGTAGCGAAAGCCCGCGCCGAGATGCGTGAGTTGCTGCTCGTCGCCCTTGCCGTCCGCAGACCGAATCGTGAGCTCATACTCGCCGCTGCGGTCGGAAAAATAGGCGACCCACTTTCCATCCGGCGACCACGCGGGAAAGCGCTCGGCCACGCCGCTCGAGGCGGTGAGATTGCGCGTGACACCGTGCTCGACGGGCGTGCTGAAAATATCGCCGCGCGCCTCAAAGAGCACGCGCTTGCCGCTCGGCGAGATCGCGCCGCCGCGGATGTGCGCCGCCACATTTTCCACTCGCGGCCGCAGCGTGGCGCGATCGGTCACCACGGTGATCTGCACCTCGTGCGCCTTCTCCGTGGCGAGGTCGAGCAAGTGGAGCCGCCCGTCGCGCTCGAAGACAATGTCGCTCGGTCCGATGCTCGGAAAATGCACGTCGGAATCGGTGAAGTGCGTGACCTGCCGAAGCTGCCGCGGCGCGGTCTCCCACGCCCACAAATTGTCGTGCGCTTGCAGATCGCGATCGGAGAGAAAGTAGATCGTCGAGCCGTGCCACATCGGATGCGAATCCACCGCGTCGCTCGGTGCGATGACCTCCGCGGTTTTCTTCTCGAGATCGAAGAGCCACACGTCGGGCGCCATACCGCCGCGGTAGCGCTTCCAGGTCGCAAAGCTCGTGTCGATGGGCGTGTAGGCCAGCAACTTTCCATCCGGCGAGATCGCGCCAAACTCGCCATACGGCACCGGCAATTTTTCCGGCAAGCCGCCCGTCGCGGGGACTTTGAAGAGCTGATGCGCCCGCTCGGTGAAGCTCTCCATCTGCGAGGCAAAGAGGATCGCGCCGCCGTCGGGATACCAGCCCAGCATGCGGTCGCGCGCGCCATGATGCGTGATGCGGCGCGGCTCTCCCCCCGTGACCGGCATCGTGTAGATGTCCACGTTTCCCTCGTAATTTCCGCTGAACGCGATCTGTGCGCCGTCCGGCGAAAAGCGCGGAAACTGTTCGAGCCCGCGCGGGCTGCTGAGCCGCACCGCATTACCGCCGGCCTTCGGAGCGATCCAAATATCGCCTGCATACACAAAGGCAATTTGCGTCGCCGAGACCGCCGGCATCTGCATCATCCGCGCATCGATGAGCGCCGCGGGCTCGGCGGCAAAGATGGCAGGCGCGAGGAGACAAAGCGCGGGAAGCTTCATGGAGGAAGGAGGTAGTAGCGCAGGCTTCCATCCTGTCGAGGTCGGAACCCATGGAGCGCGGACGGCCTCGCCGCCCGGATTGTCGCGGTGTCCGCACTGCAGGCTGGAAGCCCGCGGAACTGCCGCAGGCAAGGATGCCTGCGCCACGCTTCCACTCAGAGCTTCGGCACTGCTCGGGCCCGCCACACGGGCTTCGAGAGCTTTTCGTCGCTGGTGTATTCAAAGAGTTTGCTCACGGGAAAAAGCAGCACGCCGGGGACGCCCTGGGCGTTGATGCGCATGTTGAAGGCCATGCGGTCGTCGAGGAAGAAGAGCTTGCCATTTCCAAACATGCTGAAGCCCGCGCCTTCGATAACGAGATCGCGCGAATCTATCGCGCCGGCTTCCACGGTAAAGGCGGCGCCGGCTTTGCGCGCCGTGTTGTAGCCCATGCCAGGCACGATGGCGTTGAGGATGCCGGAGAAGGGGCCGAGGAAAGGAATCGCAAACACGTTGCCGTCGGTGACGAGCACCTGGCCGCGGCCTCGCATCGTGCGCGCGTCGTCGCCGCGGCCGGTGAAATCGTAGCGGGCGTTGAGCCGGCCCTGCGAGTTTTCGTAATGGAAGTAGAGCCGCGTGAGGCTCGCAAAGTCCACGTTGTCGAGCTGCATCTCCACGCTGTGGCCGGGCTTGTTTTTTAGGAGCGAGATGTCGGCGTCTCCGCTGAGCCGGCCGCCGAAAAGCGAGGCGCTCAAGCCGTGGATTTTCATCCGGTCCCACGTAAAGGCGAGCTTGCCGGAGACTTCAGGGAAGCTCAGATCGCGATGCAGAAAGGTGTAGTCCATCCCGCCTGGTGCATCCACGTCCACGGTGAGCCTGGTGCTCTTGCCGCCCTTGGTGTGGACCACGCCGTCGATCAAAAGATTTGGCGCGCGCTTGAAGCGGTATGGCGTCACGTCCTTCACGAGATCCTGGTCGATCCACCGCGCGACCTCGGAGGGGTGCACCCGGGCCTTGATCTTATCGAGTCGCACTTCGTCGCGCTGGAAGTCAAAGGCGATGCCGCCGCTGGCGCCGCCCTCGGCGCGTTGCAGGTGAAAGGGCGCGAGGGTGAGCGTGCGATTTTCAAACCGCACCGGAGCGCGCAAGCTCTCGCACGACGCGCCGCGGTAGCTCGTGGCTCCGAGCCGGATGTTGCCAGTGGCGGTGCAGGCTGTGGGCTCGGCGCCGCGCAACGCGAGGGTGACTTGCGGCGCGGCGCGGAATTCAAAGAGCGCCATCCTCTGCGCGGCTTCGCCGCCGAGCAGTGGCGCGAGCGGCTTGGGGTCGAGGTTGCTCCGCACTTCGGCTCGGAAATCGCCCGGCACTCGCATCGCGTCGCCGCTGATTTTTCCCGTGCGATGCGTGAGTAGAAAATCGCGGACACTCCACCGCTGGCCGTCCCACGAGAAGTCGCTTTCGAGTCCCTCGAAGATCACCGCTTTCCACGCAAACTTCCGCAGCGCGAGATGCCCGAGCGCCTGAAAAGTGAGCGTGTCGCCGAGAATGCCCGCGACAGAGAGATCGAGAGCGGGCGCCTGGTAGAAGACGAATTCTTCGAGCTCGGGAAACAGGCGGAAAGCGCGCGCGAGTCCCTGCACATCGGCCGTGGAATGCAGGCGCAACTCGAGCGCGCGCGCCGCTTGTTGAAAGGTTCCGTAAAGATGCAACGCGCCCGCCGCGTCCGTGAGCGCGAGCTGCTTGAGGTCCACGATTTCATCGCGATACGCCACCGCCACGTAAAGACTCCGGAGCAGGTAACTGCCACGCCGGATGCCTTCGCCCCA
This sequence comes from Chthoniobacterales bacterium, assembly GCA_038238555.1. Classification (GTDB taxonomy): domain Bacteria; phylum Verrucomicrobiota; class Verrucomicrobiia; order Chthoniobacterales; family Chthoniobacteraceae; genus JANNXQ01. The sequence goes on from JBBRXP010000029.1 coordinate 38,304, forward strand.
CAACGCAGCCTCGGCTAAGATTGTTTCTGGCGCCGAAAAATCACCGCTGAATGTAAGACTCAGCACCGGCGGCGCGGCCTCAAACTTCAGCGCCCGCAACTCCTCGATCGCGCGCGCGATGAGTTCGATTTGTCCCGACGCGCGGCCGGCTGGCTTGCGGTGAAAATCCTGCGGATTGATGAACCGCCCGCTCGCCTCGATGTGGATGCCAAACATCTCGGCGTCCGCGTGCGCGAGATAGATTTGCCGCGGCGGGAGAAAGAGGCGCGCATTGAGCCGGGAGATTTCGATGCGCGGGCTGTGCGAGTCGGCGGGATCGATGGGCAGGGCGAGGCGCGCATCGCGCAGATCGAGCGCGTCGAGAAATGTCTTGCCGCGGATGAGGTTGGCGTAATTGACCTGCAGGATCACCTCATCGATCTCCGCGAGCACGCGCCGGCGGTCCCGCGCGTCGAGCACTTTCACCCCCTGCGCCACCAGCCCGCGCCGCGGATCGAGCGCCAGCTTGCGGAGATAGATTTCCACGCCGCGCCTGCGCATCTCTGCCATCACTGTGTTGCGCCATTTCTTGGTGAAGCCGCGCGCGTAGGCATACCAGCCGGAAGCAAGGAGCACGGCCAGGAGAAGCGCAAACAACGTCAGCAACACACGCCGCATCGCGCGGACTCTCGGGTGCCGCCGCCACGCTGTCGAGCGCGCGGCCTTGCGGATGCTTGAAAAGTGACCGGCACAACCGATGCTCAAGTCAAACCCGCAATGATCAAAGCCAACTGTCGGGAACGCTTCACGGCCGCGGATTTCGACTTCGTCGCCAGGACTCTTTCGCGGTCGCCCAAGGAGTCGGTATCGCTGGTGGACCTGCTGACCGACGCGGAGACGCGGGACTCGATTCTCGATCATCCGAAGCTCGTCGAGGCAGTCATCGAGCACGGCGCGCCGCTGCACATTTCTCCGCAACTCTACTTCTACGTTTTGATCAGGCATGTCTTGAAAGACACAGGGCTCAACGACCGCACGGTGAGCGATTACGTGGCTTCATTGCTGGAGGCTTTTTCCAACCGCGCGCGGATGCGCTCGCCCGCCGACGGTTCCACGAGCCCGATCCAATATGTGTGCGACATGCTCATCGCGCTGCGCACCGCGTCGGCGGCGCAGAGCTTTCTCATCCGCGCGCACGTCGGCAATTACGCGCTCTTCATCACCGGCATCTTCCACAGCTCGGTGCAGAGCCGTGCGCAACGCGGCGCGCCGGCGGTCGGTTTTTACGAAGAAGTCGGCAGCGCGAACTACAAGGCGGCCGCCGGGCATCGAGTCGCGCGCTCGGCGGCGCTCAGCGAAGTGTATGAGCAGCTCGCGGAAAATTTTCACGGCATGCGGCTCGCTCTCAACCGGCTCTCGGATTCGCTGATCCATCTCGACGATTCGCATTCGCCGGCGCTGTGTTTCGAGCCGTGAGCGCGACGTTATTCAGCGAGATTCAGCGGCTCTTTGAGCGCACTTACGCGGAGGTCGGCATCAACCTTGAGGAGTGCCTCATCGACCGGCAGCGCTGCGGCCAGCTCACTCGCCGGGCGGGTGCGTCGGCGCGGGAGTTGAGCGAGCTGGCGCGCACTTTCCTGCGCAAGGCCGATGGCCAGCTCTTCATCGGCATCTACTATTCCGGGTGGCTCATCGAGCAGCTCGAACGGCACGATCCGCGGCGCGGCATCGGCGAGGCAAATATCCGCTCGCTCATCCCGTTTGTGGAAGAGATCAATCATGCGCTGCACGCGGCGTTGCAGTTTCAGCGCGGAGTGGTGGAGATCCACCGCGAAGATTTTGCGCGCAATCTCGAGCTTCAGGCTCAGGTGGATACTTACCTCGTGCTGCTGCTCTTCACCGCCTTCTTTCGGAAGAAGCGGCGGGTCTCGCGCACCGATCGCCGCTGGCTGCGCTGGCACCTTTTCGCGTCACAAAATTTTCGCGGGTGCGCCGATTCCAATCTGCGCGCGCGCTACCGCGAAACGAGTGAGCTCGCCGGACAATACACGCGCCACCTCGACACGCTCCAAGGCGCGCGACGCGTGCAGGAAATCCGCACCTTCCACGCGCTAAATTACGAGGAGAAGCGCCAGCGCATCCTGGCGTGCGACGGGGAGCGCGTTGACGAACGCCAGGCAACTCCCATAACCTGGCCGCATGAAACGCCTCCTCCTCGCTCCGCTCTTTGCGCTCACCGTGCTCGCCGCCGATGACGGCGGTTGGATTCCGCTCTTCGATGGCAAGTCGCTCGAGGGCTGGAAGGCGAGCGAGGCGCCCGGCACCTTCTCGGTTGCCGATGGCGCGATCGTCGTTCACGGCAAGCGCTCGCACCTTTTCTACGAAGGCCGGGTGGCCGATCACGACTTCAAGAATTTTGAATTCAAAGCCGATGTGCTCACCAAGGCGGGCGCAAATTCCGGCATCTACTTTCACACCGCGTGGCAGGAAGCCGGCTTCCCGGTCAACGGCTTCGAGGTGCAGGTGAATAACACGCACAAGGATCCGAAAAAAACGGCCGGTCTTTACGATTTGAAAGATAACCTCGAGGCGGTCGCGAAGGACGACGAGTGGTTCACGATTTCCATCAAAGTCGAAGGCAAGCACGTCGTCACCAAGGTGGACGGCAAGGTCGTGACCGACTACGTCGAGCCCGACGATTATCAGCCCACGGCGAAACACTCGGGCCGGCGAATCGACCACGGCACCTTTGCCCTGCAAGGGCACGACCCCGGCAGCGAAGTGCATTTCAAAAACATCGCGGTGAAGCCGCTCCCGTAGCCGGAGCGCGGATTTCCGATCCGCGCTCCTCAGCGCAGCGGGCGCGCGACCAGGATGCCGACTTCCGCGCTGTAGCGCGCGAGATAATCCGAGAGCCGCGCATCGATGAGCACCTTGCCAAAATTCCGCGGCGAAGAAGCGTGCATGAAGTGGAGCACGCCATCGCCGGTGCGCAGCGCGAGACCCACGTGCGAAGTGTCGATGCCGCGGCCGTTGCGCGAGCAGATGCCGATGATGTCGCCGCTCTGGAGGCGGGGCTCGATGGCGGCGACGCTGCCTTTTGGGATGTAGTAGAGCGGCATTTCGCCGACGCGTTGTTCCATCCGCGCGATGCCCTCGCGCAGGTCGAGATTGTTGACCATGTAGCGGTAGCTTTTCCAACCGCGCGTCATCTCAGTGGCCTCGTGCCGCGCGCGCACGCCGCCGAGCGAGCGGGTGAGATCGCTCACCATGCTGCGGCGTTCGTTGTCGGCCAGCCAATCCTCGAGGTAGTGCAAGCGCGAGAGATAGGTGCCGTCGCAGTGCCCGCCGCGGTAGCGATCGTGCTCGATGTAGCGGAGCATCATCTGCGGAGTCCACTGCTCGCGCGGCGCGTAGAGCAGGCGGGCAAAGGCGAGCGACGACTCAAAGAATGTCCAGCAATCGAGCCCGGTGAGATTCACCGAAGGCGCCTCGATGCGGTCGTCGATCTCGAGTGTGAAGCCCTTGTAAGGCGTGCCGCAGAGCGCGCGGCCCACCGCCGCGGTGCGCTCGCCGATTGGCAGATCCTTCCATTCATCCGCCCTCGCCAGGAGCCGCTCAAAGGTGCTGCTGCCCTTGAAGACGATATCGAAGGGAAGGGTCTCGGCTGTCGCGGCGAGTGGGAGCAGAGCGAGGAAAAATGCGACGATGCGAAACATGGGAAGGTGGCTTGAGCCGGAGACATGCCAGCAATGGCGGCCTCAACCTATCTCGGAGACCGACAACCCAAAAAGTCCGACCGGAACTTCACGCGATGATTTCCTGCACCACCTTGCCATGCACGTCGGTGAGCCGGAAATCGCGGCCGGCATAACGATACGTGAACGTCTCGTGATCGAATCCGAGCAGCCGCAGGATGGTGGCGTGCAGGTCGTGCACGTGGACCGGATTTTCCGCGGCCTTGAATCCAAATTCGTCGGTCGCGCCATAGACGGTGCCACCCTTCACGCCGCCGCCAGCCAGCCACATGGTAAAGCCGTGGTGATTGTGATCGCGCCCGTTGACCTTGCCAGCGTTGGAGCCCGGCGTAGGAAGTTCGACCGTCGGAGTGCGTCCAAATTCTCCGCCCCAAATCACCAGCGTCTCCTCGAGCAGCCCGCGCTGTTTGAGATCCTTGAGCAGCGCGCCGATGCCCTGGTCGCACTCGCCGGCTAGCTGGCGGTGGCGCACTTCGATGTCGTCGTGATTATCCCACGGCTGGCCTGCGCCGTGCCACACCTGCACAAAGCGCACGCCGCGTTCGACGAGCCGCCGCGCGATGAGAAGCTGCCGCGCCTGCGTGCCGGAGCCATACATGTCGCGGATGGATTGCGGCTCGCGCATGATGTCGAAGGCATCGGCGGCATCCATCTGCATGCGGTAGGCGAGCTCAAAGGATTGCACGCGCGCCTCGAGTTGCGCGTCGTGTTGCCGGCGGCGTTCGTGCTCGGCGTTGAGCTGCTGGAGCAGGTCGAGCTGCGTGCGCTGCTCTTTGAGCGACACGAAATTGTTGCGGATGTTTTCGATGAGCTTCTCGACCTCGGTGTGTTTCGAGTCGATGTAAGTGCCCTGGAAAACGCCCGGCAGAAAGCCGCACTGCCAGTTCTGCGATTCCTGGATTGGGTAGCCGCCGGGGCACATCGCGATGAAGCCCGGCATGTTTTGATTCTCGCTGCCGAGTCCATACGTGAGCCACGAACCCAGGCTGGGCCTCACTTGCCGGGCCTCGCCGCAATTCATGAGCATGAGCGAAGGCTCGTGATTGGGCACATCCGCGCACATCGAACGGATGACGCAAATCTCGTCGATGGACTCCGCCGTCTTCGCAAAGAGCTCGCTCACCTCGATGCCGCTCTTGCCGTATTTCTTGAATGCGAACGGCGACTTGAAAGCCGCGCCTGTCTTGCGCTCGGTCGGCAGCCGGCTCGGGATTTCCTTGCCATGCCACTGCGCGAGCGCCGGCTTCGGATCAAAGGTATCCACGTGCGAAGGCCCGCCGTTGGCGAAGATGTGGATCACCCGCTTTGCCTTCGCGGGAAAGTGCGGAGCCTTTGGCGCAAAAGGATTGAGGCCTGCGGTTTCGGAGGCCTGGCCAAACAAATTGCCCAGCGCGAGCGTGCCCATGCCCATGCCGCAACGCTGGAGGAAGTCGCGGCGCGTGAGGAAGAGATGTTCGAGATTCGGCGGGTGGTGCGGCATGGAGAAAAAGAGCGCGGGTGGTTTCACCTGTCCAATCCGAAGCCGCCGGCGAACTTAGCAGCTTGCGACGCCAGCCACGCGGCGAGGGCGCCGCGGGCACTCCTGCGGCGAGGCGCCGCAGCTACTTCTCC
>JBBRXP010000030.1:0-42962 GCA_038238555.1 Chthoniobacterales bacterium
CGGGTCCTCTTGGAGCGCGGACGCCCTCGTCCGCCGGAGCGAGCGGACGGGCCCGTCCGCGCTCCATTAGTCATCGCTCGAGAAAGAGCTTGCCCGCGCGGCGGCGGGCGTGGAGATCGCCGGGGAGATTGACCTTGGCTGGCGAGCCCTCGAGCAGCGAGCGCACGCGCTCGACTTCCTCGAAGCCGACCGCCGGCACACGCTGCGCGCGAAGCCAGGTGTGAATGACGCGGCGCTGGAGAGCCAGCGGCAGAACCCGCAGCGAGAGCACCTCGATCTCCTGACCCACGAGAGGCGTGAGCACGGAGAGGAGTTGATCCTCGCCGCGCAAGATCTCCACGGCGCGCCAGATCGCACGGCGGATGTCGCGGCCAAACGCCAGTTCGAGCGCGGGAAGGATTTCGTGCCGGATGCGGTTGCGCGTGTGGCGCGGGTCGGCGTTGGAGGCATCTTCGCGAAATGCGAGCGAGTGCCGCGCGATGTAGCGGTCTATTTCTTCGCGCCACACTGCGAGCAGCGGGCGATGGACGTGGAGCTTCGGGCCGGCAATCGTGCGCGTCGAATGCGCGCCCATTCCGGCAAGACCCGCGCTGCCCGTGCCGCGGAAAAGATTGAAAAGGAAGGTCTCGACTTGATCGTCCGCGTGATGCGCAAGGAACAGATGCCGGCACTTCAAGGCGCGCGCGGTCTTTGCAAAAAAGGCGTAGCGTGCCTCGCGGGCCGCGGTCTCAATGGATTGCCGTTTGCGTTTCGCGCGCGCGGCCACGTCCTCGCGAGCGACGACTGCTCGCAGCTTCCACTTCTTTGCGAGACGCGCGATGAATCTCGCATCGTCCGCGCTTTCCGCGCGCAGCGCGTGATCGAGATGGCACACGATGAGCCGCCGGTGGCCGCGCGCGATCATCCAGTGCAGCAGTGCCACGGAATCGCGTCCGCCCGAAACGCCGATGAGCGCAGGCTCTCCGAGCATCGGGAAATCGTGCGGGGCCATCACGATGGAGGGTCCACGGAAGACACGGAAAGGCACGGAAAGGGAACCGATGGTTGCGCCCTTACGCTCACTCCGCCTTTCCGTGTTTTTCGTGTATTCCGTGGACAATCCGCTCGACGCCGAGGTGCGCGCGCAGCGGCGCGGGAATGAGAACGCTGCCATCCGCCTGCTGATAAGTCTCGAGCAGCGCCACGTAGAGCCGCGGCAGCGCGGTGCCGGAGCCGTTGAGCGTGTGGCAGAAGTGGTTCTTGCCGTCCCCGCCTTTGAAGCGCAGCGCCATGCGGCGCGCCTGGTAGTCGGTGAAGTGTGAGCAGCTCGAGACTTCGAGGTACGCATTCTGGCCCGGCGCCCAGACCTCGATGTCGTAAGTTTTTGCCGCGCCAAATCCGAGATCGCCCGCGCACAACTCGATGACGCGGTAGTGCAGGCCCAGCAGCCGCAGCGCCTTCTCCGCGTCGGCAGTGAGCGATTCGAGTTCCTCGAAACTGGTCTCAGGTCGAACGATTTTCACGAGCTCCACTTTGTCGAATTGATGCAGCCGAATGAGCCCGCGCGTGCCGAGCCCCGCCGCGCCGGCCTCTCGCCGGAAGCATGGCGTGAAGGCCACGTAGCGCAGCGGCAATTGATCGAGCCGCAGGATTTCGTCGCGATGCAAATTGGTGAGCTGCACCTCGGCGGTGGGCGCGAGGTAAAGCTGGTCGCGCTCGCAGCGGTAGAGCTGCTCCTCAAATTTCGGGAGCTGCGTGGTGCCGATGAGCGATTGCGGATGCACGAGCAAGGGCGGGATCACTTCGAGATAGCCGTGCTCGCGCGTGTGGAGATCGAGCAGGAACGAGATGAGCCCGCGCTCGAGCCGCGCGCCGATGCCGGTGTAGAGGGCAAAGGCGCTGCCCGTGATTTTTGCGGCGCGCGCGAAATCGAAGAGGCCGAGCGTTTCGCCGAGCTCGATGTGGCTCTTCGGGGCGAAAGTAAAGGTCGGCTTTTCGCCCCAACTGCGCACGACTGGATTCTGCTCGGCCGATTCGCCGGGCGGACAATTTTCGTGCGGCAGGTTCGGCACGTTGAGCAGGAGCGTGCGCTGGGCGGCGTCGAGTTCCTTTGCTTCCTCCTCGATCCGCGCGATCTCTTCGCCCATCGCGCGCACTTCCGCCTCGATGGCCGATGTGGCCTCGCCACGCGCCTTCTTTGCGCCGATGTCTTTGCTCGTGCGCTTTCGCTCGGCCTGGAGCTGCTGGAAGCGCGTCTCGGCCGCCCGCCGCTTCACGTCTCCGGCGAGGATTTCATCGACACTCGAGACCAACCCTGCATCGCGCGTGGCGAGGCGCTGCTTCACGAAATCGGGATTTTCGCGGATGAGCCGGATATCGAGCATGGGCGGGCAAGCTAGGGACTCGGCGCGGGAGCGGCAAGGTCGTCGTCGTAGCTGCGACGTCCTCGTCGCGCGGGAAAGGCGGCGAGGACGCCGCAGCTACCTCGTTGACACCGCTCGGCGGTTTTGCTCGGATGCGCGGCGTGAAATTTTCCGCGCTCCTCCTCCTCCTCGCCGCCCTGTCGCTGGCGGCCTGCACAACAGATGCCAATCGCCGCGAACTTTATCGCGCAAAGAAGGGCGAGGGCTATTGGACCGACTCGCTAAAGACTGGAAGCTGGAAGCAGCGCGACGTGAAGGACGCGCAGCTTCCGGAGGAGAGGAAAAAGTCCGTTCGCTCCCGGTCGGTTAAAGGCGCGTGATGGTCTCGTGCAGATTGAGAATCGCGCGGGCGACGCTGGTCCATGCGGCGAGTTCGGAAGCGTCCGCGTCCGGCGCAGACGGGGAGATGCCGACCTTCACGAGTTCGGCGGCGGCTTGCGCGTCGTGGGCGTAGATGCCGGTGTGCTTGTCGAGCAGCGCGCGCAGTGTTTCCATTTCGTCCGGCCGCGGCGCGCGGGCGGTGGCCTGGCGCCAGGCCCACGCGAGGCGCTCTTCTTTCGTCGAGCCGCCTTCGCGGAGAATGCGGGCGGCAAAGGCGCGCGCGGCCTCGACGTAGGTGGGATCGTTGAGCAGCGCGAGAGCTTGCTGCGGAATATTTGAGCGCATCCGCGCGGCGGTGCACTCCTCGCGGCTCGGCGCATCGAAGGCGACAAGGCTCGGGTGCAGATAGCTGCGCTGCCACCACGTGTAGAGGCCGCGCCGCCATTGGTTGTCGTTTTTATCGGGCTCCCATTCGCGCACGGGGAAATTGAGATTTTCCCAGTAACCCGCGGGTTGATATTGCTTCACGCTCGGGCCGCCGATCTTCGGCACGAGCAGGCCCGAGATGGCCAGCGCAGAGTCGCGCACATACTCCGCATCGAGCCGGAAGCGCGACTGGCGGGCGAACTCGCGATTGTCGGGATCGCGTTCGACGAGCTCGCGCGGCGCTCGCGACGACTGACGATAGACGGCGCTCGTGACCATAAGCCCGACCATGTGCTTCACATCCCAACCCGATTCCATGAACTCGCACGCCAGCCAGTCGAGCAGCGCTTGATTGGGCGGAATTTCGCCCTGCGTGCCCATGTCTTCGAGCGTCTTGGAAAGGCCGATGCCGAAGAATTGTTTCCACAGCCGATTCATGAAGACGCGCGCGGTGAGCGGATTGTCGCGCGATACGAGCCACTCGCCGAGGTCGAGCCGGGTGAGCGCGCGGCCTTCGATCTTCGGCTGCGGCAGGTAGTGCGGGATCGCGGGTTGCACCACTTCGCCGTCCTCCTTCATCCAGTCGCCGCGGGGAAGGATGCGCACTGTGCGCGGCTGGTCGGTGTGCTCAGAGACCAGGCAATGACCGACGACGCCTTCCAAGTCGGCGCGCGCCTTGAGGAGTGCGGCGAGCTGCGTGCGCGCCGGCAGGAGCGCGGGCGCGATCGAACGGTAATGCCTCGCGAGTTGGTCCCGCTGTTTCTTGTCGCGTTGTTCAGGCGCGATCTCCAGGAGCGCAAGAATTTCGCGGGCGAGAATTTTTTTGGGAGTCCTGGCGGCGTCGGGTGAAGTGGTCGCGGCGATCCGAAATTTTCCGATCGTGTGCTGCTCGCCGTAATCGTGGTGCAGCGTGAAGGTAACTTTCTGCTCGCTCGCCACGTCGAGCGACTCGGCGAGCGCAAAGTAAATCGCCTGATCGGCGCCAGTGCCACCCGACACAGCCCACCCGTTGTCACGGTCGCCGGTCTTCCCATCGATGGCCGCGGCCGCGGGAAAGCCCGGCTGCTCGAAAGTGGCGCTCGCGCTCGCAAACTTGAGCCGTTGCGCTTTGCCGCCCGCGCCGGCGACCGCCGCGGTGAATTCGCTGAGCACAAAGTTTCCGTTGGCCGCGCGCCCCGGGCCTTTCGCGGGGAGCTCCGCGCTCGCGAGCGCTTCGAGCCGGAAGCCCGCGATGCCTTGCAGCGCGGTCTTCACGGTCAGTGTGTAAGTGGAGCCGGCGTCGCCCGTGCCGCCCGCACTGCGCACCGTGCCGTCCTTTTCCACCGTGAGCGTCGCGCGCTTGCCGACCTTGGTCTCGCTGGGATGCAGCGGCTGCCAATCGGCCTGCACGCTGGTTTCCGAGAGCACGGCGGCTTCCCACCCGCGCTGCGCGCTCTCGAGTTCCGGCGTGCTCGAGTCGAGTTGCTTTTGCACTGGAGCGAGCCGCGCATCGAAGTCCGCGAGCTTCGCCTCCTGCTCCGGTGTCGGCACGGGCATCCCGTCCTCACGCCGGCCGATGGGGCTTTCTTTGATGTCGGAAAAAAAAGCGCCGAGGCTGTAGAAGTCGCGCGCGGTGAAAGGATCGTATTTGTGATCGTGGCACTCGGCGCACATGTAAGTCTGCCCGAGCCACGCGGTGCCGATGGCCTTCACGCGATCGGTCACGGTCTTCGCCTCGTATTCTTTTGCCTGCGCGCCGCCTTCCTCGGTGGTCATGTTCAGGCGGTTGAAGGCCGAGGCCACCTTCTGCTGGCGCGTGGCGTGGGGCAGCAGATCGCCCGCAATTTGTTCGATGGTGAATCGGTCGAAGCGCACGTTGTCGTTGAAGACGCGGATGACGTAATCGCGGTAAGGCCACACGTTGCGCGGCACATCCGAGTGGTAGCCGATGGAGTCCGCGTAACGCACCAGATCGAGCCACAGCAGAGCCATGCGCTCGCCGTAATGCGGCGACGCGAGGAGCCGCTCGACGAGCTTCTCGCAAGCATTCGGCGAGGTGTCCTTCTCGAATGCCTCGACTTCCTGCAGCTTCGGCGGAAGGCCCAGCAGATCGAGATACAACCGACGGCAAAGCGTGGCGGGATTGGCCGCGCCGACGGATCGCAAGCCGAGCTGCGCATGCCTTGCGAAGACAAAAGCATCGATCGGATTTCCGACCTCCGGCGCCGACGGCTTCACCGGCGGGATGTAAGCCCAGTGGACCTGGTAGGCCGCGCCTTGCTCGATCCAGCGATCGAGAATCGCCCGCTGCCGCGCGGTGAGCTGGTGGTGCTCCTTGGCCGGCGGCATCACTTCGTCCCGATCCCGCGAGTGGATGCGAAGGTGCACCTCGCTCGCCTTGACATCGCCCGGCACGATCGCTCGCACGCCATCGTTTTCCGCCAGCGCGCCATCGCGCGTGTCCAGCCGGCGATTGCCCTCGCGCTTTGCCTTGTCGAAGCCGTGACAACGAAAACAGCTCTCCGCGAGGATGGGCCGCACGTCGCGATTGTACTCGATCTTCGCCGGGATCGGCTGCTCGGCGGCGAGCACAGTCGCCGCGAGAATTGCGAACATCGTGAGGGAGAGTCGGATCATGGGGCCAAGTCTGTCATCGACTGGTCGGGGCGACAGGATTTGAACCTGCGACCTCCTGGTCCCAAACCAGGCGCTCTACCAAGCTAAGCTACGCCCCGATGAATTCGACTGCGCGCAAGAGATCGCGTTGAGGACGCCGATACAAGTTATTTCGCCCGCTCACGCAAAGATCGGACTCCTTCTCATTCTGCCTTCTTTTTTGATTTGCTGCTCTCGGCGGGCGCGGATTCGGCGGCGCGCAATCCGGGGATCCTGCCGTAGCCGACGAAATCGACCCGGGGCTTGTCGCCGTTGTTCGTCTCGAGTTTCGGCATTTTGAAATCGAAAACACTCACGCCCCAGCGCTGGATGCCGTCGTAGCTGCGGCCGTCGCTCGCGCCAAACATGACTCGCTTTTTCGTCCGCTTCCCGGTGCCGAGGTAGAGCATTACGTGGGTGATCGGAATCTCGCGCTCGACGGAGTAAGTGCCGGTCCAGAATAACAGATCGCCCGGCAGTAACTCCCCGAACTCAAAGCTCTCCGCACTCGTGCTGACCACCGCGCGGAAGCCGCCGGCCTTGCGCACCCAGGCGTATTGGCCGGCCGAATCGCGCGGCACCTCGGAGAAGCCGGCGCCGCGGAGTAAGTAGTGGATCGTGCCCGAGCAATCCATGCCGCCCTGTGCGGGATCGGCGCTGCCGTAAGTGTAAGTGAGGTTTTGTTTGGTAAGTAAAAGCGCCGCGGTAATGACCTCGCGCACGCGCGCCGGTTGGGCGGCAAACTCGGCGAGGTCCGCGGGCTCGAGGCTGGCGTTTGGCGCGTGCCCGGATGGCGGAGCGGGCGTGGCCTTCGCAACAGTGGGCGTCGGCGAAATGTTTTTCTTTTTCGGCCGAGGCGTCTGCGCGTTCAGCGGCAGCACGAGCGAGAGACTTAAGAGGAGACAAATGCGCATGAGGTCGTGCGTTACTTCTGTGCGAGCTCTTCGAGAAGCGCGCGGTTGAGGCGGATGCCAGCTTCAAAATTTTCCACGGGAAAATTTTCGTTGGGCGCGTGGGCGCGGCAGTCGGGCAGCGCGAGCCCGAGCAGCAGCGTCTCGACGCCGAGCACTTGCCGGAAAGTGGCCACGATCGGGATGCTGCCGCCCTCGCGGATGAGGGCCACCTCGCGGCCCGGAAAGGCGCGCCGCAGCGCGTTCTGCGCGGCGAGGCCAGCGGGCAAATTCGGGCTGGTGAGATAGGGCTCGCCGCCGTGGCCTTGCTTCACTTCGAGCCGCACTCCACGCGGGCAATGCGTCTCGAAGTGTGCCTTCACTTTCGCGAACACGCCGGCTGGATGCTGATCGGCCACCAGCCGGAAAGTGAGCTTGGCAAAGGCTTCGCGGGGGATCACGGTTTTCGACCCGACGCCTTGGAAGCCGCCGCCGATGCCGTTGACCTCCGCCGTTGGCCGCGCCCACACTCGTTCGAGCGCGCTGTAACCGGCCTCGCCCACGAGGTCCGGCGCGCCCGTCACGCGCTGCAGGTCGGCGTCGGTGAGCGGCAGGCGCGACCACGCCGCGCGTTCCCACTCGGCGAGCGGCGTCACATCGTCGTAGAAGCCAGCCACGGCAATCCGGCCATCCGCATGGTGCAAGCTGGCGACGAGTCGCGCGACACAGGTCGCCGGGTTGCCCACGGCGCCGCCATAAATGCCGGAGTGGAGATCGCTCGCAGCGCCCGTCACGCGCAACTCGGCGGCCGCAATCCCCCGGAGCCCGTAGGTAAAAGTCGGAACACCAGGCGCAATCATTCCGGTATCCGACACGGCGATAATATCGCATCGAAGCTCCTCGCGATGCGCGTGGAGGAACGCGCCGAAATTCACGCTGCCGATCTCCTCCTCTCCCTCCACGAGAAAGACGAGATTCACAGGCAACTCCCTCGATCCCTCCAACATCTCCGACACTCCGCAAACGTGGGAAAACAATTGCCCCTTATTATCCGCGGCGCCGCGGCCGTAAATGACTCCGTCGCGAAGGGCCGGCTCGAACGGCGAAGTCATCCAATGCCTGTTTGGGTCGGGAGTTTCTCCCTCCAAAAGCTCCGGCTCATCGACAGGCTGCACGTCGTAGTGCCCGTAGATCAACACGGTGCGGCGGTCGGCTCGATGCGCGTTGCGCGCGACCACGATGGGGTGCCCCGGCGTGGGATAAGTCGCTGCTTGAAGACCGATGCTCTCCAACTTGCCAGCAAGCCACGCAGCGCAGCGCGCCACGTCTTCCTTCCGGGCGGGATCGGTCGAGACGCTGGGATAGCGAAGAAAGGCAAGCAAGTCTGAGAGGTGGCGATCGTTCATTGGTCCAGTATCACGGAATGCGGAGGAAGCTCAGCAAGTCCGTCATTTGCGCGGGCGTGATCGCGTGCTCGAGGCCCTCGGGCATCAATGAACGCGCGGTGGCGGCAAGCTCTTTGATCTCGTTGCGCAGAACGTTCTGCGCGCTGCCGCCGGGCAGCTTTAGGACGATGTCGTTCGCGCTTTCCGAGGCGATGATGCCGGCAAGCGCGCGCCCGTCCGCGGTGGTGACGAGATAGGCGAGATACTTCGGTTCGATGGCTTGATTCGGATCGAGGATCGCGGTGAGCAACTCCGCCGCGGGCTTGCTCGCAACCATGCCAAGGTCGGGGCCCACTTCCACGCCTTCGCCTTTGAGCCGGTGGCACAGAGCACACTGGATGCGGAAAATGGCGCGCCCTTTTTCCGCGTCCCCTTCCGTGGCAGTGGAAGCGAGATACTCCGCTACCACGCGCTGACGGTCGGCGCTGACTTCGGCGAAAATATTCGCGGCGCGTTTCGCGATCGCGGCGTCGCGATGTTTCAGCAGCGCCTGCCGCTGCGCCGCGCCGATCTCCGCGGCGGGAACGCGCCCGGCTTCCACCGCGGCGAGGAGCGCCGCGCTCGAATTTGCGCGAGAGAGCAGCACGTCCATCGCCGACTGACGCAGCGCGGGGCCGAAACCTTTCCACCCTTCGAGCAACACATCGGCCGCGCCTTTGTCCGCGATGCGGCCGAGCGTCGCGACCGCCGTGGCGTGCAGTTCGGGAGCAATCCGTGGTGCGAGCAGATCGCGGAGCAGCGCGAGGTCGGCGGTCATTTTTTTGGAGTCGCGGCCGAGCAAGCCGAGCGCGGCGACGCTTAACTTCGGGTCACTCCCCGCGCGCACCACGGCGCGCGCTTTTTCTCCGAACACGTCGAGCATTCGCGCGTCGGGCAACGCAGCGGCGGCCTTGAATTGCCAGGCCTCCGCGCCGCGCGAACTGGCGTCAGCGAGCGCCTTGGCGACGCGACTCTGCGCGGCTTTCGCGGAGTCGGCGGGAAGCGCGCGCAGCAACTCGAAGAAAAGCTCCGCGGGCTTTCCAACCGTGGCTTGCGGGAGCAGCGTCTCGACCAACGCGGCGGCGTGCGGTGTGGCTGAGCTGAGCACCGCGATGCGCATGAAAGGATCCTCGCCGTCGCGCTCCGCGATGCGGGCCAATAGTTGGCCAGCGCGCGCATCGCGGCTGGCGCCGAGCGAATACGCGAGTTGATAACGCACCCGCAGTTCCGCGTCGCTAACGAGCGGCGCGAGCGACTCGAGGATCGACGCTGGCGCTTTCTCCAGCAGCGGTTCGCCGAGGCGCACCGCGGTCTCGCGCACCGCCGGATGCTGATCGCCCAGCGCGGCGCGCACCGCGCCGACCGTGAGCGCGCCCAAGCCGTCGAGCGTCCAGAGCGCGTGCAGCCGCGTCTTTGGCTCGCGCGAAGATGTCGCGAGCTTCGCGAGCAATGGCGCCGCCGCCGTGTCTTCGCCTTGGATGAGGAGCCGCTGTGCCATCGCGCGCTGCCAGCCACTCGGCGATTCCAGGGCATCGACTAGGCCCGCGGTGTCGAGCTTTGAAAGATCGGGAATGCGCCGCGCCGGACGATCGGCGGGCACCACACGGTAGATGCGCCCTTTGTCCTCGCCGGCCCGGAGATCAAGCCTGGCCTGGGTTTCCGGGGCGATCCACTGCGGATGCTCGAGCACCGCGCGATACATGTCGGCGATGTAGAGCGCGCCGTCGGGGCCGGTCTTGAGCGTCGTGGGACGAAACCAATTGTCGGCGCTCGCGAGAAATTCGCTCGTCTGCTCATCGTCCGCGCGATGGCTCGTAAAGGTCGCCCCGTTCGGCGCGAGCACCTCGCGATGCACCGCATTGTGCACGGGCTCGCTGATGAAAACGCTCGTCGCAAATTCCGGCCCGAAGAGCGTGTCGCGATACGGCGCGGGGCTGCAGCCGGAGGTCACGTGATTGAGCGACTGCGGCTGATTGAAGCGGATCATCGGCGCGCTCACCGGAAACACGCGCGTGGGCTCCGAATAGTTGGAGAGCACTTCTTTGAGCGACTTCACCGCGAGCCGCGGGTTGCGCGCCACGTAGCGTTCCGGGATGGGATAATGCCAGAGCCACGTCCCGTTGCTGTTGCCAAACCAATGGCCCCAGTCGTCGCACCGACGCCCAAATTGCGCCTGGCCTTCGACCGTTTCGATCTCGCCCGTGTCGGGCCGGAAGCGGAAGTCGCGTCCGCGGATATTCACCGTCGCGCCGGTGGCGAGCGATTTTACTTCGCCGCCGCTGTCGCCATTGGCGCAGTAGATCCAGCCGTCGAGCGCGTAGTCGAGTCCGTTGAAACGGTGCTGCTGATTGCCCTCGATGAAGCCGGTGAAAAGCACGCGGCGCACGTCGGCGCGCCCGTCGCCATCGATGTCCTCGGCGTAGATCAAATCGGGCGCGTCGGCGATGAGCGCGCCCTTGCGCCACGGCAGCACGCCGGTCGGGAACGGCAGGTCTTCGAGAAAAGTCGTGGCCTTGTCGAAGCGCCCGTCACCGTCGATGTCCTCGAGAATTTTGACGACGCCGCCGGGCTTGCCTTTGCCATCGAGCCCGAGCGGATAGTCGCGCATCTCGACCACCCACATCCGCCCGCGCGCGTCCCAATCGAAGGCGATGGGATCGACTACGAGCGGCTCGGCCGCGACCAGCTCGACCTTGAATCCCGGTCGCACCTTCATGGCCGCGAGCGATTCTTCCGGCGACTTCGGCGGCGGAATATCGAAGGCGATGAGCTCCTTCAACGAGCGCCGATCGACCGCACCGTCGAGCTTCGCGGTGTCTTCGTTTTGAATGAAGAGCGCGCCGTCGCGGAACCACGCGCCATTATTGCGATGCGGCCCGGAGCGCACAAAGGACGGAATGCGGCGCGCACTTCCCGCGATCGACCAACCCGCGCGCCAGCCGAGACCGGGGTTCACGTTCTTCGCCCAAAGATGGATGGCGCTTCTCTCCTCGTTGGAAAAAACGATGTCGTCGAATCCGTCGCCATTGAGATCGACGAAGCGAAGGCCGTTGTCTTCGCCGCGTTCGTTCACGAGCGATACGCCTTCGGGCCACACGAGGTCCGCCTTTTCCCAGCCCGCCTTTTCCTCTACCCAGCGGAAGATCGCGGCGCCGCTCACGTTGCTCGCGAGCAGCTCGCAGCGGCCGTCGCCATCGAAGTCGCGCAGCCGCACGCCAGGGAGCGGGAGAGATTCGATTCCGTGCAAAAGCTCGGGCCGCTCGCGCCACTGGCCTTCGTCGAAATCCCAAGCCCCGCCTTGTTTGCCGGTTGCGAGCAGACTCGCGTGCCCATCGGATCGCAACACACCGAAGCGGGCATTTGCTGCGGAGTGCGGCGAGGGCGTCTCGCCCCAGCGTCGCGCAGCCGGCTCCCACACTCGAGTGACGTTCGCTGCGACCACATCCAGAAATCCGTCCGCGTCCACGTCGAGCAGCCGCGCGCCGTCGCCGCGCAGCGTGCGTCCACCGAGCGCGTTCTTTTCCAGCCGCTCGAGCGCCTCGCGGAAGTTGAGAAATTTTACGCGCTTCCCGTATTTGCCCACCGCGTAGTCGATGAGCTCCACGATCTGCCGCGGATCGCTCCAGCCGTGCGGATGGAGCACGAGGGTCATCACGCCTTGCTTGAGCACCACGGCATCCAGCGCCGCTTTCCAGTCCTCGAGCATCCGCGGATTTTTCGCGCCCTGGAAATTGAAGGACTCAAAGTCGCTCGGCGCGAGGCACGGGAATTCCCAGCAGCCGCGGCCGATCACGTAGGGATACGGATAGTCTTCGATGAATGCGCCGAAGCGCTCGAAGCTTCGAGTCGCCGGCGGCTTGAGTTCCCGCGGAAAATATTTGCGGAAGCGCTCGCCCCCGTCGGGATCGCTGAGCACGCACATGATCGACGAGTCGATCGAGAGGAAGCGGCCCTCGGCGCTCTGGCCCGGAAATATCTCCGAGTAAAAACGCGGGCTCGGCGAATTCATGGAATCGCAGCACGGCATGCGAAAGGCCACGGGCGCGTTGCCGGGAATTTTCGCGAGCAAATCCACACAGCCGAAAACCGTCTGCCACGCGGCGTCGAAATCCATCTTTCCCAGCAGCGGGCAGGGATGCGCAAGGGTGTGGACTTCGAGCGAGAGCCCCTCTGCCAGCCAGCGCTGGAAGAGCGGATCGGTCGGCGGGAACTCGCAGCACAGGATGCTCACCGGCGCGCGGCCATCCATGCGCTGGAGCCGCTCGATGACGGGCCGCAGATAGTCCTCGTATTTCTGCGCCTGCCGCAGGTCGTCGATGGAGAGAATGACCACGGCCTCCACGCCTTGCTCGCCGATCCACTGCGGCGTGGCGAGCCGCGCGAGTCCGGCGTGCGGATAAAATGGATCGTCGCTGTCGAGATAGGTGAGGCGATTTGCATCCACCGCGGACGCGGCCAGCGGGAGCAGGAAGGCTGGAAGGATGGCGGCGAGTTTCATCGCGCAGAGCCTAACCGCGCGACGCACCGCGCTACAAGAAAGAGGCGACAGGAGTGTCGCCTCCCCTTGAATCGCCATGACATTCCTCGCGGCGCGGACATACTCGCGCGGTGAAATCGCTTCTCACGCCGTTGCTCGCTTCGCCTGAGCTTCCCGACTTCCTCGACGAACTCCATCGCGTGGTCGCACTCGAAAATCAGCGGCGCCAGCGCTTCTACGACGAGCTGACCGAGGACGACAAATTCGAGTTCATCAACGGACAAGTCATCATGCACTCCCCCGCCCTGCATCGGCACAACATCGTTCGCCATCATCTCGCCACGTTGCTGCGAGTCTTCGTCGAGCAGCACAACCTTGGCATCGTGTGCGACGAGAAGGCGCTCTGCGTCTTTCCTCGCAACGACTACGAGCCCGACATCGTTTTTTTCGGCCCGCGCAAAGCACGCCTCATCGGTCCCGACACGATGAAGTATCCCGTGCCCGACCTTATCGTCGAAATCCTCTCGCCCTCCACCGCGCGGTTCGACCGCGGCGTGAAAATGCAGGACTACGCGGCGCACCGCGTCGCCGAGTATTGGATCGTCGATCCCGACCGCGAGACGGTGGAGCGCCACCGCGCCCGCGACCGCCATTATTCAAAGGTCCGCGCGCAAAAAACCGGCGCCATCGCCAGCGAGGCCGTCGCCGGTTTCGAGATTCCGGTGCGCGCGATCTTCGAGGAAAAAGCCAGCGCCGCCGCGCTGCGGAAAATCCTCGGTGCATCCTCTCCATGAAAACAACCACCCTCCTCCTCGCAACCCTGATGAACACAGCATCCGCGGCCGATTTGAAAATCGGGATCATCGGGCTCGACACCTCGCACGTGCCCGCCTTCACCAAGCTGCTCAACAATTCCACCGCACCTGACCACGTGCCTGGCGGCAAAGTCGTCGCCGCCTTCAAAGGCGGCAGCCCGGACATCCCCTCGAGCGCCGGCCGCGTGGAGGGTTACACTTCCACGCTGGAGAAGGACTTTGCAGTCAAGATCGTGCCGTCGATCGACGAGCTGTGCCGCGAGGTCGATTGCGTGCTCATCGAGAGCCTCGATGGCCGTCCGCATCTCGAGCAGGCGCGGCTCGTCATTGCGGCCAAGAAGCGCCTTTTCATCGACAAGCCGATCGCCGGCACCTTGCACGAAGCCATCGAAATTTTCCGGCTCGCGAAAGAAGCTGGCGTGCCGGTCTTCAGTTCCTCGTCGTATCGTTTCTATCCCGGCATGATCGAGCTTCAGAAAGCGAATGTCGGCGAAGTGCGCGCGGCGATTTCCTACGGGCCGGCGCATCTCGAGGAACATCATCCCGACCTGTATTTCTACGGCGTGCATCCCACCGAAGCCCTCTACACCGCCATGGGCCGCGGCTGCGAATCGGTGGTGCGCTCGCACACGCCCGACACCGATGTCATCACCGGCACCTGGAGCGGCGGCCGGCTCGGGGTGCTCGTGGGCCTGCGCACAAAATCGCTGCCGCATAAAGTGACCGTCTTCGGCTCAACTGGCTTTGCCGAACAAAAACCGGGCGGTGAAAACTACGCGGCGTTGCTGAGCGAGATCATGCGCTTCTTCGAAACCGGAATGCCGCCCGTGACGGCCGAGGAGACTCTCGAAATGTTTGCCTTCATGGAAGCCGCCGACGAGAGCAAGCGCCGCGGCGGCGTGCCCGTGAAGTTGAGCGAGGTCATCGAGCAGGCGCGGTGAAGTGCTCAGCGGCTCCGCGACTTCGCCGGGCTGATGTTGGATGTTGAGCTTTGGCGGCCCGAAAGATTCCCTCAGTTCAAATGAAGCGGCTTCTGTACATTGCGATCGTGGCGGGGACATGCCTTTATTTCGGCTACCCGTACTGGATGGCGCACAAGGACGAACTCGCTGCGTGGCTCGGCAATTCCACGCCCGATGAACCCACCGCCGATGAATCCGCGGAGCCCACCACTCCCGCGCCCGCTCCGCAGCCGCACCTGGCGCCGCCTGGCATCTTCTACATGCTCGAACGCGTGAGTGTGACCAACAGCGCGGGTGTACAGGCGCTGGCGCCCGGCGAAGAAGTGCGGCTCATGCAACGCAAGAAAAACGGCGTGCTGCGAGTCACCACCGGCAGGGCCGACTTCGATGTGAAGCTCTCGCAAGTCACCAACGATCTCGACAAGGCGCAGCAAGCGCGGCAGACGGCGCGCACCGCGCTGCCGCCATGACGGACACCGAGGCTTCCATCGCGCTGAACATGATCGCGGGTCTCGGCCCGGTGCGGATGCGCAAGCTGCTCGAAGTGTTTGAAACTCCCGAGCGCGTGCTCGTGGCGCGCGAGTCAGAATTGCGGCGCGTGCCGGGCATCGGCGAACTCGCTGCGTCGATCGCAAAGTGGGAGACGCACGTGGACCTGCCCGCCGAACTCGCGCGCGTGCGCGATTTCGGCGCGCAAGTCATCACCACCTCTTCCACCGAATACCCGCGGCAACTTCGCGAAATCTACAACCCGCCCATCCTGCTCTACGTGTGGGGCCAGCTCACCGCGGCCGACCAGCACGCCATCGGCATCGTCGGTTCGCGCAAGACTTCGCACTACGGTCTGGAATGCGCCAAGAAGCTCGCTTACCAACTCGCCTACGCCGGACTCACCGTGGTGAGCGGACTCGCCCGCGGCATCGACTCCGCGGCGCATCAGGGCGCATTGGCCGCCGCGGGCCGCACCGTGGCCGTCATCGGCTCGGGCCTCATGGACTTGTATCCACCGGAAAATCTCGGGCTCGCGGAAAAGATCACCGCCTCGGGCGCGGTCGTCAGCGAATTTCCCATGACCTTCCCGCCCGACCGCCAGACTTTTCCTTACCGCAACCGCATCGTCGCTGGCTGGGGCGAAGGGCTGCTCGTGGTCGAGGCCGGGCTCAGCAGCGGCGCGCTCATCACCGCCGGCCAGGCCCTCGAGCACGGCCGGCTCGTCTATGCCGTGCCCGGGCAGATCGACCGCCCCAGCGCCGCCGGCTCCAACCGCCTCATCCAGCAAGGCGCCAAGCTCGTGACCGGAGCCCACGACATCCTCGACGACCTGCACGCCCTCTTCCCCGAAAAACCAACCCCGCAAAGCAACCCCGCCGCCTGGCTTGACAAGCTCACGGCCGACGAGCGGACGATCCTCGACGCGGTGGAAAAAGACGAGACCTCACTCGACGCCATCGTCTCAAAAACCCGCCTGCCGACTCCCCAAGTCTCTTCCAGCCTGCTCACCCTCGAAATGAAACGGCTCGTGAAACAATTGCCCGGCCAGCAATTCGTGAAGCTGGTGTAAGAGAGATCGCCGGAGCGCCCGCGCAATTCGGCGACCCGATGTTTCACGTTTGGAACCAGAGAAACGCAGCGCTTCGATCGGCCGCGCATTCAACCGCGCAACCGCCGCCGGTCGGCAGCGTTCATCTTGAGCAGCGCGGCGGTGGCGCGGCCGATGGGAGTGATGCCCTCGATGAGATTTCCGTTGAGCGCGAAATGAACGGTCCACGCATCGCGCCGCGGATGGAATAGCGCGACGACCGCCGCCGTGGCCGGGTCGATCGCCGTGAGATTCGTACCCTTGCGCGCGTTGCAGTGGTAGCAGGCGAGCGCGAGGTTTTCCGGATCGTCGACGCCGCCGTGCTGACGGGCGATGATATGTTCGATGTGAAGGCGGAAGAAGGCTCCGCATCCTCGGGCAAGCCACAGTATTCGCAACGATTCCCGGCCCGCTCCCGCACCGCAGCGCGCATGGCCGCGTCGATCACGCGGCGCGGCCGGCGGCGAGTTGGTGGCGCGCCTTGGCCTGGAGGATGGCGATGAAATTGCCGACGCGGATCAGGCTCTCATACTCTTCGCGCTCCGCCGAGCACGCCCATGCTGCGCACGGCGAGCGACCCCCAAGCTCAGCGACCGCGGAGCACGGCGCGGCGGCTGCACGGTGGCGGAAAGGCGGAGGCCGGAAGCAGCCGCCGTGACGTGCGGAGCGGTTCGCTGCAGCGCATGGTTAGGCGACGGTTGGTTGCGGGACAGACGCTCTGACTGAATGCTCTGAGATGAACTAATCATGCTCGCGACCAATAAAAGAGACGGCGAATAGCACGATGCTGATGCCGACAAGAATCAGTCCGAGATGCAACACCGAGCCAGAATCCGCAAGGGATGAGAATAAGCTGGTGAGACGCCTCGGACTGCCGCCGGGGTTGGGTAGGCAAACGATGCCGAATGCGAACAGGCATACCGCAATGGCTCGAAGCCACTGGCGAACAGTCATATCGCATGGAAGTGGAAAAAGTGCATCGAAGTCGGGTTGTCTTAAAAGGCATCGTTCTCCAGTGAGATGCGCGGAGTCGCCTAACGACTCAAGCTCAGCGACTGCGGAGCGCAGCGCGGTAGCTGCGAAGGTGGAACGAAGAGGGCGCATACGAGCTAAGAAAAAGGGTGGCTCGAACGAGAGACGCCCGAATAAGAATAGCAGCTACCGTGACGCGCGGAGCAGTTCGCTGCAGCGCTATTGTTAGCCGTTTTTCCGAATTGGAGTTCCGAGGCGAGAGACGCGGAATGCAGTGCCGACTCGTGGCGTAGAATCCGATTGGAACCGTCTGAATCGGAGAGTGGGCGCTGCATAACTAAACTCTCGCCTAAAATACTTTCGGTTGTCGAGACGCATTCGATGTCCGCTTCTTCTTTTCGAGCGCAGAAGACGGGTTCGAGCGTTCGAGCAGCCAAGCAGACCGCGTGACTGGCGCGAAGGCTGTCGGGGCGAAGGTGGTTGCAGCCTCCGTGACAGGCGCGCGGTGTGCGCCGAACGGAGAGTTGACGTGACGCATGGCTCAGCGGTTCAAGCCTTGTTTCGTTCGATGCGGCGTGGCACGAAGTGTTGATTGATGAACTGGATAAGAGCCTGATGAAAGTCGGATGAGCTATCGCCGGGAATGGAGAAGCGTCCGTTCGCGCCATCGAGTGTGAAGAAACCTCCGTAATAACTGAAGCGAGCGCGACGCTGAGTTCCATCTCGTAACGTGATGACCGCAAGTGAAGAACCCTTCCAGACGGTGATTCCGTCGCGGTGCCGCGCTGACGCGGCGGCGCGGGTAAAAACGTCCGCTGGGAACGGAGCGGAAATCGCGGCTTCGAGGGTCTTGGAATCGGTTGGGTCGGATAAGTCGAGATCGTAGAGGGTAATCGTCGCGATCTGGGGAAGGATGGTCGCGAGTTCGCCTTGAGCCAGTCGCGCCCGATGCTGGCTGAGAAGCGCGTAGCAAGAAATGACGACGATGGCGACGGCACTAAGAAGGAGCAGCTTAGTCCGGCGTGGCATAATGTTTCGTTCACAGGGAGCGGCTAGAAACGGCGAGCGACTTGATCGCAGGCACCGTGGCGCTGTTGCTGCCGGCGTCGATCTGGCCGAGGTCGCCCGCAACCGTGACGGCGCCGAGAACGTGCCCAGTCGAATTGATGTAGCCGATGTTGGCCAACGCGTCGCCGACGGCGACTTTGACGACGCTGAAGGTGAGGTTGGCTTTGTCAAAGCCACCCGCACTTAAGTCGAGGAGTTGGAGTTGATCGCCCTTCGCGCCGGCGACTCCGGTAAAGAGTCCTGCTGTGAGGTTGCCAACGGAGACTTTGACGGTGACATGATCGCCGTCCACGTCGGTGTAAGTGGCCGTGCGCGGGTTGACGATGTGGAGGGTGACCATCGCGGGCGCGATGCGGGATTCGAGGATTTCAATGCTGGGGGCGGGACGTGATTTCATGTTTGGTTTCGGCGTGTGGCTGCTGAGATCAGGTGCCCATGCGTTGGCCCCGGTCAGTGCCATTCCTAAAGCATCCACTCAAATCGCGGCTGGCCTTTCCCGCACACGCTCATCGGCCCATGTCTGTTGTGCGCCGGTGAGCGGCGGATGACAGGGGCGCGAGTACGCGAGCCGATCAATAAAGGCGCCGGCTTCGTAGGTCTTCTCGAGCACGGCCTGGAGATCGAGCGCCACCTCCGCATCGCCCACGGCCAGCGGGATGCGAATCCGCGGGAGCCGCTCCGCCAGCGTCCAGCGATAGAGCGCAAAGCGGTTGCGCGTTCCGGCGGCGCGCCAGATCGCGACGAGGTAATCATACGGCCCTTCGCGCCGAGCGGCGACTTCGGGGATGGCGAGCACGTGCGGCCCGGTGCGCAGCAGGTCGATCTCCACCAGATGCGTGTGGCTGGAGCGCACTTCGCGCTGCTTGCCGAGATAGGCGTCGCGGCCCGGTCCGCTGTATTTGTTACTCGGGCTCACGAGTTCGATCACGGTCACCACGCGGCCGCCGGAGTGCCGGTCGAGGATCGTGATGAACGGCTCGCGCATCTCCAATCCCGGCGCCTCGACCACCGTCGCCACATCCGCCTCGAGCACGGCCGCGCGCGCGCCCGAGCCGCCGATCGCACGCAGCGAAACATCCGGCACGAATTCGCGCGCCACGTCCTCGACGGGCTGCTCGACATAGACGCGCTCCTCGACCGCCGCGACGTAACGTCCGCGCAGCGACGGCTGGAGAAATTCGGCGAGATAAACCGTCAATCGCGTATGCACATCGGGCCAGAGCGCCGGGTCTTCGAGATAGGGGTCCATGCCTGGAAAGATCATTGGCATCGCACAGGGTAGCGGCGAGGCCCGGTGGCGTCCAGCCAGCGCGTAGGGCAAGAACCCGCTTGCCAACTCCGCGTGTCTCTTCCAGCTTGCTCGCCCTCGAAAACCCTTCATGGCAAAGACCCTCGTCATCGCGGAAAAACCCAGTGTCGCGGGCGACCTCGCCAAGGCACTCGGCACCTTTAAGAAGGAGCCGGATTACTACGAAAATGGCGAATACGTCATCTCCTCCGCGGTGGGTCATCTCCTCGAGCTTGCGCCGCCTCAAGGCTTCGAGCCGGCGCGCGGAAAGTGGAACATCGAGAATCTTCCCTCCCTCCCGCCGGAGTTCGATCTCGTGCCGATCGACAAGAACGTAAACCGTCTCAACGTCCTCAAGAGACTGCTCAAGCGGAAGGACGTGGACGCGGTCATCGACGCGTGCGACGCCGGGCGCGAAGGCGAGCTCATCTTCCGCAATGTGATCCGCCACACCGGCTGCAAAAAGCCGATGAAGCGCCTGTGGCTTCAATCCATGACGGCGGATGCAATCCGCACCGCATTCCGCAATCTGCGCAGCGACGAGGAGATGCGCCCGCTGGCCGACGCCGCGACTTCGCGGAGCGAAAGCGACTGGCTGGTGGGCATCAACTCGACACGCGCGCTCAGCGCCTTCAACAGCAAGGCGATGGGTGGCTTTCAAAAAACGACTGCCGGCCGCGTGCAGACGCCTACTCTCGCCATCCTGGTCGAGCGCGAAGAACGGATTCGCGCCTTCAAGGCGCGGACTTACTTTGAAGTATATGGTGACTTCGCAGTAAGTGCCGGGAGTTATCGGGGACGTTGGTTCGATGAGAAGTTTTCAAAGAAAGACGGCGACGAAGATGCCCGCGCGGAACGCATCTGGGATAAGTCAAAAGCCGACGTCATCAAGGCCAAGTGCGACGGCAAACCCGGCACGATCGAGGAGGAGAAGAAACCCACGACGCAGGCGAGTCCGTTACTTTACGACCTCACCACCTTGCAGAGGGAAGCCAACCAGCGGCATGGGTTTCCTGCCCGCATGACGCTGCAAATTGCACAGGCACTTTACGAGAAGCATAAGGTGCTGACTTACCCGCGGACTGACTCGCGCTATCTCCCCGAAGATCACGTCGCTACAGCGAAACAAGTAATGACCAGCTTCGAGGAGGCCTCGCTTTCCACCCATGCGCGCAAGGCTCTGGACCAGGGGTGGGTGCGGCCTAACAAGCGCATCTTTAATAACTCAAAAGTAAGTGACCACTTTGCCATCGTTCCCACAGGCGCCGCGGCCAGGAATCTCGATGAGCGGGAACATAAGATATTCGACATGGTCGCGCGGCGTTTCATCGCGGTGTTTTATCCCGCGGCGCAGTTCGAAGTCACTACCCGCATTACCACCGTCGAGGCCGAAAAATTCAAGACCGAAGGCAAGATCATCGTCGATCCCGGCTGGCTCGCGGTGTATGGCCGGCAGGCGGAAAGCGAGTCTGAGAGCGACAAGGCGATCGTGCCCATCCGACCGGGGGAGCCCGCACGCACCGAGGCCATCGAAGTGAAGGAGTGCGAAACCAAACCGCCCGCGCGCTTCTCGGAAGCCACGTTACTTTCCGCGATGGAAGGCGCGGGAAAACTAATCGACGACGAGGAGCTGCGCGAAGCCATGAGCGAACGCGGCCTTGGCACGCCGGCCACCCGCGCGCAGATCATCGAGGGACTGCTCTACGAAGCCTATCTTATCCGACAAGGCCGGGAGCTGATAGTTACCGCCAAGGGTATGTCACTAATAACCCTGCTTCGTAACTTAAAGGCGGAGACACTGACCAAGCCCGAACTTACCGGCGACTGGGAGCACAAGCTCCGCCAGATGGAACGCGGCCAACTTTCACGAAGCGTCTTTATGAATGAGATTCGCACACTTACCACCGACATCGTCGAGAAGGTGCGCGGCGGGATGGGTCAGGAGGTGCACGGAAAATTCGAGGCGCTCGCGGTGAAGTGCCCGCGTTGTGGCGAGGGTAGTTTCAAGGAAAGCTTCCGCGCCTTCGAGTGCCCGGGCTGCAAGCTCATCGTGTGGAAGACCATGGCCGGCCGCGAATTTGAGCGCGAAGAAGTAACCAGGTTACTTGCCGAAAAGAGAGTCGGCCCGCTCGAAGGTTTCCGCAGTAAGATGGGCCGTCCTTTTTCGGCCGTGGTCATCTTCGACCCGGAAGAATGGAAGCAGAAGTTCGACTTCGATAAGCTCGACGGCGCCGCGAAACCCGACGGCGGCCTCGATCTTACTCAAGCCAAACCGCTCGGCGATTCCCCCGCCGGCGCAGTCTATGAGACTGAGAGCGCCTACTACTGCGTGCCTGCCGATGGCAAAGCCAAGACCGTGCGGATGGGTAAGATCATCCTTCAAAAACCCATCCCACCCGAGCAGGCGCTCAAGCTTTTCCGCGAAGGCAAGACCGACCTGCTCCCGCGATTCATCTCCAAGAAGGGCAAACCCTTTGCCGCCCATCTCAAGTTGGAAGGGGACAAAGTAGGTTTCGAGTTTGCTCCCCGGCCAGCACGCAAACCCGCCAAACCCGCGCCTCCCTCAAAAGCCGAAGCGGCCTAAGAGCCAGGGGCGGGCGACACTCTTGTCGCCCCGCGCAACGCAGCGCGAGGATCCTGAAACTTCCGGTCGTACCGAGCGGCACGTTCTCTGCATCCTGCCGCTCATGCCCTTCTCCGCATCCCGACGCTCATCGCGTCTGTGCGGAAATTTCCGCTCGCCACTGCGCGGACACGCGACGAATTTCGCGCGCCATTTTTCCATGCTCCGCGTCGGCCCTTTGTTTTCCTCGCTCGTCTTCTGGCTGCTGGCCGCCGCTTCGTGCCTGGCGGTGCGCACGGTCGTCATCGACGCCGGGCACGGGGGGCACGATCGCGGCGGCGGCCCGGGGCAGCGCATCCCGGAGAAGCCTTACACTCTGGATGTCGCCCGGCGGCTCGCCTCGCGGCTGCGCGCGGAAGGTTTTCGCACCGTACTCACGCGCCACGACGATTCCTTCATCAGCCTCAGCCAGCGCTGCGCGATCGCCAACCGCGAACGCAACGCCATTTTCGTAAGCATCCATTTCAACTCCGCGCCAAACAAAGACGCCACTGGCATCGAGACCTATTACTACAGCCGAAGCAGCGCGGGGCTGGCGGCGGCGGTGCATCGCCGGCTGGTCGCCGCGGCGCGCACGGAAAATCGCGGTGTGCGGAGGCGCGCCTTTTACGTCATCCGCCGCGTGGCGGGTCCGGCGATCTTGTGCGAGTGCGGCTTCCTCACAAACCGCGAGGAGGCCAGTCGCATCACGGGCTCGGCCAGCCATCGGCAGCGAATCGCGGACGGCATCGCCGCGGGCATCGTGAGCCGCTCCCGCTAGGACCGCAGAGCAATCGCATCGACCCTGCATCCGTGCGCCTGCGGCTTGTTTCTCCACACCCGGCACGCTACGCTCATCGCCATGTTGAATCAGATTCGCCAATACCTCCGCGCTGTGCCCTTTCGACCATTCGAGATTCACTGCACGAACGGCGACGTTTTTCGCATCGACCATCCGGAGGCCGCGGCGGTTGTGGCCCACCAAGTCGTCGTCGCATTGCCGGATGGCGAAAGCGTTACCACTCTCAGCGCATTGCACATCGTGCGGGTTACTGAGCTCGACGTCGTGGAGGTGTAGGCGGCATTTCGGTGAACTCCGGCTTCCTCGACAAGCTCATCGAACGGCTCGGGCGCGTGCGGCCCGAGGAGGTGCAGAGCTATCTGCTGCGGCTCGCGGATGAAAAAGGTTTCCTCGAGACCATCTTCAACGCCATCCACGAAGGCGTGATCGTCACCGACCTCCAAGGGCGCATCAATTACCTCAACCGCTCGGCGTGCGAACTCTTCGGGCTCGAACGCGAGGAGTGCATGGGCCGGCTCGTCTCCGAGCGCTTGCGCGGCCTCGAGTGGGAGCGGCTCGTCGGCAGCGCCAAGGTGGTGAGCCGCGACATGGAGGTCTTTTATCCGCAGCATCGCTTCCTGAATTTCTACGTGGTGCCGCTCGGGCTCGAGAAGCCGGCGGCCAGGCGCGCGGCGACCGGCGAGCACGAGATCGTGGGTTACGCCGCGATCCTGCGCGACATCACCGAGAGCCGGCGCTCGACTTTGGAGACCATTCAATCCGAGAAGCTCACCGCTCTCACGCTGCTGGCCGCCGGCGTGGCGCACGAGATCGGCAACCCGCTCAACTCCCTTCACATTCATCTCCAGCTCATGGAGCGCAAGCTGCGCAAGGTGCCGCGGGCGCAACGCCTGGAGCTGCAGGAAACCCTCGAAGTGGCGCGCGCCGAAATCACGCGGCTCGACTCGATCGTGCAGCAATTCCTCGGCGCCATTCGCCCCGCGCAGCTCAATCCGACACTCGAGAATATCAACACGCTCGTGCGCGAATCGGTTGCCTTTCTGCGGCCGGAGATCGAAGACCGCGGCATTCTCGTCGAGCAGGAACTCCGCTCGGACCTGCCGCTGCTCGAGGTTGATCGCAATCAGCTCAAGCAAGCCTTTTACAACGTGGTCAAGAACGCCTTCCAAGCCATGCAATCGAAAGGCATTCTGCGCATCCACACGGACATCGATGAGCGCTTCGTCTCCATCGCTTTCACCGACACCGGCGGCGGCATTTCTCCCGAACACATGAGCAAAATTTTTGAGCCGTATTTTACCACCAAGTCCGGCGGCTCCGGCCTCGGGCTGCTCATCGTGCGGCGCATCGTGCGCGAACACGGCGGCGAGATCGATCTCGCCAGCGACCAAGGCAAAGGCCTCACGCTCACCATCCGTCTGCCGCTGCGCAATCAGCGCATGCGGATGCTGGAGGCGGGCGGGGCGGAGAGGGACTTGTGACTGGGGAAAGGTGAATGGAGTCCGCGACCAGCTCGACCCCAAGTGTGCGAGCCGCACGCGATGGGAGCCTACGCCGCGTCCTTGTCCTGTTTCTTGCGGATGAGCGGGGGCTTCTTGCCTTCGACCACGGCGCGATTGACGGTCACGTCGGCCACGTCGTCGCGGCTGGGAATGTCGTACATCACGTCGAGCATGATGCGCTCGAGGATGGCCCGCAAAGCGCGCGCGCCGGTGCCCTTGTCGCAGGCTTGTTGGGCGAGCGCGCGCAGGGCGTCCTTGGTCACCGTCAGGTTCACGCCTTCCATCGCGAGAAGCTTGGTGTATTGCTTGATCATCGCGTTCTTCGTGTCGGTGAGGATCATCACCAACTCGTCTTCCGAGAGCTGGTCGAGCGCGGCGACCACGGGCAGGCGGCCGATGAATTCGGGGATCATTCCGAAGCTGAGCAAATCCTCCGGCTCGGTGAAGCGGAGCACTTCGCTCGTGGGCACTTCGGCCTCGGCGATCTCGCTTCTTCCAAAGCCGAGCACTTTTTTCCCACGCCGTTTCTCGATGATTTTGTTGAGCCCCACGAAGGCGCCGCCGCAAATGAAGAGAATCTTTTCGGTGCTGACCTGGATGTACTCTTGATGCGGATGCTTGCGTCCGCCCTGCGGCGGGACGTTGCAGGTGGTGCCTTCCAGAATCTTGAGCAGCGCCTGCTGCACGCCTTCGCCGCTCACGTCGCGGGTGATGGAGACGTTGTCGGTCTTGCGTCCGATCTTGTCGATCTCGTCGATGTACACGATGCCGATCTCGGCGCGCTTCACGTCGTAGTCGGCGTTTTGAAGCAGGCGCAGAATGATGTTCTCGACATCTTCGCCCACGTAGCCCGCTTCGGTGAGCGTGGTGGCATCAGCGATGCAAAACGGCACGTCGAGGATGCGGGCGAGGGTGCGGGCGAGCAGCGTCTTGCCGCTGCCGGTCGGGCCGATGAGCAGGATGTTGCTCTTCTCGATCTCGACTTCGCCGAGTGAATCCATCTGCACCGCCGAGCCGCCGTGGGTGAGGCTCTGGTTGTGCAGGATGCGCTTGTAATGATTGTGCACCGCGACGCTCAGCACCTTCTTCGCGCGCTCCTGGCCGATGACGTAGCCATCCAGCGCGCGCCGGATTTCCATGGGCTTCGGCACGCGGAGATTGGTGCTCTGACGCCGCGCGTCTTCGTTGAGTTCCTTGTCGAGGATGCCTTTGCAGACATTGATGCAACTGTCGCAAATATAAACGCCCGGCCCCGCGATGAGCTTGCGCACTTCGGCGTGGCTCTTGCCACAGAAGCTGCACATCGTGAGATTGGAAGCGCGCGCCATTTGCTTGGGAGAAGCTCGCAACCCGGAGCTACTCGTCCTTTTTGTCGGCGATGGCGGCCACCTCCGCCACGTCTTTGATTTCCTTGCGCGACTTCACGACTTCATCCACGAGGCCGTAAGCCTTGGCCTCATCGGCCGTCATGTAGTAGTCGCGATCCGAATCCGCCCTCACCTCCTCGTCGGTCTTGCCGGTGCTCAATGCGAGGATGTGGATGAGCCGCTTCTTGAGCTTGTACATATACTCCACGGTCCGCTCCACATCGCTGGCCGTGCCTTGCGCGCCGCCGCTCACTTGGTGGATCATGATGTCGGAATTAGGCAGCGCGTAACGTTTGCCCTTGGTACCGGCGGCCAGCAGCACAGCGCCCATGGAAGCTGCCATGCCGATGCAATAGGTATTCACGTCGCACGTCAGGAACTGCATGGTGTCGTAGATGGCGAGTCCAGCAGTGACTGAGCCACCGGGTGAGTGAATGTAGATATTGATGTCCTTCTTCCCGTCCTCCATCTGCAGGAAGAGAAGCTGCGCGATGATTGAGTTGGCCACGCCGTCGTCGATGGCCGTGCCGAGGAAAACGATGCGATCCTTGAGCAGCCGGGAATAGATGTCGTAGCTGCGTTCGCCGCGCCCGGTCTGCTCGACCACGTAGGGGATGTAATAGCTCGATTGCGGGGTGACGAGGCGGCGGTCGGGTGGGATGATCATGGAAAAAAGCGCGCCTCACGAGACTTGCACAGTGCCGACAGGAGCGGGAATGACGGTAGCGTTCGAGGCCAGAAAATCAAGGGTCTTGGCCGTGAGTATCTCTTCGGCGATCTGGTCCATCGCACCGCGTTTTTCGAGTTCCTTCTGCATCTTCTCGAAGGTCATCTCATACTTCGAGGCGAGCGAGGCCACGCGGCCCCAGATCTCTTCGCGCGAAACTTTGATGCCTTCTTTTTCAGCGATGCGCATCAAGACAAAGGTGCCCTTGATCCGCTCGCGCGCGCTCATCGACGCCGTGCCGACGAGCTCCTTTTCGTTTTCCTTCAAGACCTCATCGGCCACGCCCCGCGCCTGATTTTCCTTCACGATGTCGCCGAGGATGCGCTGCGTCTCTTGACGCAAAAGATTCACGGGGAGCTCACATTCCACGCGCCCGAGAAGCTGGCGCATGATCTCGTTGCGCTTGCTCACTTCGGCGTCGGCTTTCTTGCTGCGCCCGAGTTCCTCGCGCGCCAAATCGCGCAGGTCGGCGAGCGTCTTGCCCCGCGAGACGGTGTCGGCAAAAGCATCGTCGAGTGCGGGCAGCACCTTCTCCTTGATACCTTGGATGATGACTTCATAAGAGATCGTCTGCCCCGGCATCCCGGGCACCGGAAAATCCGAAGGCACCACGATGTCGAACTTGCGGGTGTCGCCCACATTTGCTCCCACCAGATTCGCCGCGTAGCCGGGGAAGAAGGCCTCGGGCGTCATGCGAATCCAGAAGCCTTCGTTGGTCGAGAGTTGCTGGCCGGCCTTTGGAAACACATCGTGCACAGGCTGGTCGCCGATCATGCCCTTGTAATCGACGATCACAAAATCCTCCATCTGCGCCGGGCGGCCGGTGAGATCGGCGAAATCCGCGGCTTGGTCGCGCAGCTCTTCGATCGAAGCGTCGATCTCGGCATCCGTGACTGCGGCGTCCTTGCCGGTCACGGGCAAACCCTTGTAATCGGGAAGCGCAAAGTCCGGATGCGTGACCACCGTGGCCGTGAAGGAAAGACCTTTGTCCTCGGAGAATTCCACGTCCTCGACATTCGCTACCTCGAGCACGCGCAATTTATTCTCCGCGATGGCCGAGCGCGTGGAATCGCCGAGCAGCTTGCGCTCGAGCTCCTCCTTGATCTCCTTTTTGTACTTCCGCTCCACCACGGGTCGCGGCGCCTTGCCCTGCCGATAGCCCGGGAGTTTCGCAAACTTCGCGTACTCGCCGACGATGGAATCGCGCGCCGCCGCCACTTTATCGGGCTCGACTTCGATCTTCAAAGTCGCGACGCAATTTGGGAGCTGCTGGACGGTGGCATTCATGGATACGCGGAGCAAAAGGGCGACGAAGATAGCCGCTGAGGTCGCCTTGCAAAGAGAGAACTTCCGAGGCGTCAATCACCGATCCCAAACCTTGGAGACTAGGAAAATAGCCTCGTGAGATCGCG
This sequence comes from Chthoniobacterales bacterium, assembly GCA_038238555.1. Lineage (GTDB taxonomy): Bacteria > Verrucomicrobiota > Verrucomicrobiia > Chthoniobacterales > Chthoniobacteraceae > JANNXQ01. The sequence goes on from JBBRXP010000030.1 coordinate 27,671, forward strand.
CGACTTGGCCTGGATGAGTTCGCTGAGTTTTTCGCGGGCCAGCGCGTAATCGCTGCAAAGGCCGTAGAGCGCTTCGGTGGCTTCCTCGAAGCGGCCGAGCTCGCGCAACGCCTCGGCGCGGAAGAGCAGGATCTCGTGGTCGCCCGTGGCGCACAGCTCGATGAGGCGCTCCATGTTTTTCACCGCGTGCTCATCGGTCGCAAACCGCGCCGCCGCGCTCTCGCAGCGAAAACGATCATTGCCGCGCCACCACGCAAAGATGCGCAACTCGAGTTCCTGCTCCGCGGTTTGCGCCAGCCCGCTCTCGATGGCCTCGTAGTAGCCGCCGGCATCGAGCGGCTCGATCAACGGCGCCGTGCGCCACGCCTCGTGCTCCGGCGGAAGCTCGACTTCCGCCGCGAGCCAGCCGAGCTGCTGCGCCTGCCCGGCCCAGTAGAGTTTCTTGCAGGCGTGGCATCGCGCGACGTTCGGTTGGAGAGGAACGTCCGGCGCTTGCTGGCAGCCATCGGTCCACGAGATCGTGCCGGCAGCATCCGCGGATTCGATGGTGAAAAGCCGCGCCGCCGCGCCGCAGTGCGGGCAGGCGAGAACGAGATCGGGGCCGGGAGTCATGGGAGAAATTCCGAATTCCGAAGTTCCAAGTTCCATTTAAGTTCCAAGAAGCAGGATGAAAGTTTCAAGGGAAGCGTGTTGTCCGCAGCGGACTGGTTTGAAATTTTCCGCCGCTTGAGCCTTGAAGCTTCAATGGAATTGGGAACTTCGGAACTTGGAATTTCCCGCGTCACCTCTTCACCTTCCAGCGCGTCTCCGGGTCGAGGTTGATGTCCTCTTTATTCACATGAAATCCGCACGACTGGAGCAGATATGCCACGCCATCCTGGCTGCTCATCGTCTGTTTCAAACTGTGGGCAAAGAGTTCGATGTACTCCTTGTAGCTATCGAGCGCGAGACTGCCTTCGCCCACATAATGCGCCAGCTCCTGATCGTGACTCTCGATAAGATCGAAGAGCGCCCGCCGCAGCCGCACCCGCATCACCGGATCGACCACGAGCCGGAAGGGATTGGCCGAGGGATCGGAAGGCATCGGCTCATCGGCGATTTCAAAATTCAAAGTAGCGAGCGAGCTCTCGCGTGCGGGTTCATTCATGGAAGGCGGGAAGAGTAAGGCAAAAGACGAAGGGCGAAAGACGAAAGCAAAACGCTCCAGCGCCCGGTCGGAAAAAGGGAGCGTCAATTTCCGGGATCGAGCGGCGGATTTCCTCCAGCCGCGCGAGCATGCCGTGCTCGCGTCACCAGCGTTCCACATACGTGGAGTCCAAGGCGGCGCCTTGCACGGAGAGGATATCATCGACGTCCTGGAGATCTTTCTTGTGCGCCCAACGCAGCTTTTGGGTCACAATGTCCTCCGCGGTCGCAATCCATGGGCTCCTTTCGAGAGTCTTCAGAAAATGAATCTCTTCCGTTGGCGCTCTTCCAAATTCAAGCAGTTGCAGAACCTCGAGGACGATCTCGTAGATGGTCATGCTGGCGCGGAAGGGGGACTGTAAGTCCGCGCATCCCGCACCTGGCGGAGCCGCGTCACTTGGACGGGGTCGTTCGCGCATGCCTTTTCCATGGGCCAAGGGCAAGCGAACTGCTTGATCCTGCACAGCCATATTTTCGCTCGGACCGACTTTTGCTCTCTTACGGGGTGGATAGAGGTTTGATCCGCAGAAACCCGCGCGATGCATTGGAAATGAAGATACCCCCGAGCAATTGCGATGCGGAACTGAAATCGCTTACTCCTGTCGTGCTCCACGAGAGCAAATCCGTCGAGGTTTCCACCACGAAGTGCGCTTCTGGGCGCGCCAGGCGCGGAACACCGAGACGTAGAAAACCTCCCACAACCTCGCTGACTACCGCAGGCCGGCCGCCCTTGCTATCGACGCGAGTGCCGGCGAGGTATTCAAAGAGATCGGGAAAGCCGTCGCCATCGGCATCAAGAGACGGAGATTGGCGGATGGCGTTTGCGATGGCCGTCACTGCATTGAGCCGGCCACCCGTGGAGCACAGGCCGTTGTAGGTCGGGAGTTGAATCACCGAAGCGAGGATACTGCTTTTGATCTGCGGTGCCCGCCAGGAAGGACGTACGTACTTGATCGCGGCAGCGACGGCGGTGACGAACGGCGCCGCCTGGGAGGTGCCGGTATAGAAAGAGTAGGACGTGCCGAGGATGGGGCTGAGAATCTCGCTGCCGGGTGCAAACAGATCGACGCTGACCAGACCGTAGTTGGAGGGATTGAACGAGCCGGCCCACCGAACATCGCTCCGATCATGGTTGGCGACAGCGATGATGTTGGCGTGGGTATAACTGCTCGGATAATTCGGAGTCGTATCGTTATTGACACCCTGGTTTCCGGCGGAGGTCGAGAGGACGATACCGGCGGAGTCGCAGGCCGTAAATTCAGTGCTCAGCGTGCTGCTGAAAGGATAATTCCCCAAAGAAAGGTTCATTACCGACACACCGCGGAGCCGGGCGTAGGTCGTGGCGGCGATTAAGTTGGAGGTCAACCCGCTGTTGCTAGAATCGAGAATCTTGCACACCAGAATACTAACGCCGCTGAGCATCCCAGCGATGCCTTGGGCATTGTTGCGGTTGGCAGTGATGATGCCCGTGATGTTTGAGCCATGACCGTGGTCGTCGGTTGGGTTGTTGTCATTGTTTACAAAATCCCAACCGTTCACATCGTCCACTTTCCCGTCCCCTTCGTTGTCGATGCCGTCTCCGGGAATTTCCCCAGGATTTACCCAAGCCACGCCTTGCAGATCGGGATGCGTGAGATTCAGGCCGGAATCGAGTAGCGCGATGACGACGCCGGGCGCGCTCTCGATAATGTCCCAGAATTCCGGCGCGTCCACATCGGCATCCGCGACCCCGCCGGACTGTCCCGTGTTATGAAGAGCCCATTGGTCCGCGAAGTTTGAATCGTTGGGAATTCCCGCGCCGAAACCGACCCCGTCGGGCTCGGCGGACTCAATGAGATCGCGATGCGAGGAGAGAACGCGCAAGGCTGCGGCTGTGGTGTCGATCTTTGCCTCTGGCAGACGCACCGCGAAGACCCCGCCACCCAGCGCGCGCTCGAGGCGCATTCCGAGCTGGGCAAGGCGCTCGCCCAATCTTGCTTCTGCGACCTGAGGCCGCGCCTTTATGATCAATTGATCTGCCAGAAACATGTCGCGCCCGACACACACCCAACTGCCGTTCGCCGCCTTCTCTGTCCATTGCTCCACGACCCGCACCGGGCGAGGTTGAATCTCTGTCTGGACCAGCCGAATTCGCGTCCATTGCCCCAGGCTGCCACCCGGCTCCACTCGGACATCGAGGACGGCTCCGAGCGCGACAGCGCGCTCTACCGGATGAGACGATGTGCGCGAATCCGTCGGAAAAGCCGGCGCAATCGGTGGTGCGGGCGTTGGCGGGGTCGAAGGGCCGGCCGCTTGATTCTGCCCCGTGTGTTGCCCTTCGCCCGCGGAGAATTTGTTCCCCGGCGCATGTTCGCGTCCCGCCCGATGCCAAAGAAGCCAGCAAAAGATGAGTAACGCGGCAATACCGACCCATATCCGAAAACGCTTCATGAAGTGCGTCACGGTGAGCTTGTGTCCTGATGAAACAATTCATTTCTTCTGTGTTCCGAAGGTGCGCTCCCTTTCGCGTGTCGTCTCGCGGTGGGCGAGAAATACGGGGTCAGATGAAGGGTCAGACGACATTTATTGACTGCCTGACCCATGTTCGAGGGCTTCGGACAGTTGAAGTGGTTGCTGATAGTAGCGGGAGATTTCTTGCTTGCATTGGCGGCCCTCCAAATGCGAGTGATCGACGATGGTTCGATCAAGAATTGTCGCCTGATCCATATTACCGGCGTTCGCGAAAAATTGGGCAGCTTTCGGTGATTTTTAGATGCCGCAGCGTTTGCCGGGGAACTGGACGCCGCGACCTTTCCGCACCGATAAGAAATTTCCCTGTGGACCCTCCGTGGCCTCTGTGCCTCTGGGAATAATAAGAAACGCGGCCTCGTGAATATGGATGCGGCAACCTTTCGCCTTTCGCCTTTCGCCTTTTCTTCTATCCTCCGCCCGATGGCTCGCGCCCAAGCCAACCACTCGCTTCAAGAAGTCCTGAGCCTCGTGCTGCTTGGGCTCGGCACGCTGCTTTTTCTCGCGCTGATTTCCTACGCGCCGGCGGATGTGCCGAGTTGGTTTCCGCTGAGCACGGTGGCGGCGACGCGCGGGCCGGTGCTCAATTTCATCGGGCGGCTCGGCGCGATCGGCGCGTGCTGCAGCTATGCGTTTCTCGGCGCGGCGTCGTATCTGGTGGCGGCGCTGCTGCTCGGCTACGGCGGGGCCAAGCTGCTCGATCCCAGTCTGCGCGCGGCTCGGCGGGCATTTTGGGCGCTGCTCTTTGTGATCTCCGGCGCGTGTCTCGCGCACATGTTGCGGCTCTCGGTCTTTGATTGGGAGCGGCTCAATATCGCGGGGCCCGGCGGCTGGGTGGGCAAGTGGGCTGGCGATTTTGTGCTGCGCAATATGCTCGGCGTCGTGGGTGCGATCATCGTGCTCGTGTTGCTCTACCTCTCGAGCCTCATCCTGATGACGGGCATCCATCCCGTGGCCGCCGCGCGGGAACTCGCCGCGCTGCCGCCGGTGTGGATCGAAAAATATCGCGCGAAAAAAATGGTGCTCGCCAACGAACCGCAGCGGCTGGCCATGGAAGCCGAGCGGCTCAATCGCCAGCGGCGCAAAATCGAAAAGTCGCTCGCCAAAAAAGGCGGCGCGCCGCCGGACACGGCGGAAGACGAGACGCTCGTCATTCACGCCGACCGCACGCCGCCCACGGTCGCCGACACCTTCGCTCTCGCTGGCGAACCGGAGGCGCCGCGGCCCGTGCCGCAGATCATCGACAGCAGCGTGGTCTCCGCGCCGAAAAAGCGCGAGATCAAGAAGGACAAGTTCCAGCCGCTCACACCCGTCTCGTGCGAGAACTACGAGCTGCCCTCGCTCTCCCTGCTCGCGCCCATCGACACCAGCGACCGGCAGGCCGCGAATCCCGACGAACTGCTCGCCATTCAGGAGACCATCATCGAGACGCTCTCGCAGTTTGGCATTCTCGTTTCGCGCGGCGACATCACGCGCGGCCCCACCATCACACGCTACGAAGTCTATCCGGCCAAAGGTGTGCGCGTGGACAAGATCGTGAGCCTCGAGCGCGACATCGCCCGCTCGACGCGCGCCGAGCGCATCAACATCCTCGCGCCCATCCCCGGCAAAGACACCGTGGGCATCGAGATCGCCAATTCGAAGAAGCAAAAAGTGACTCTGCGCGAGTTGCTCGAGAGCGATGACTTCCAGCACACCAAGGCGAAGATTCCCTTCGCGCTCGGCAAGGATGTGTATGGCAAGACCATCATCGCCGACCTCGCCGCGATGCCGCACGGGCTGGTGGCCGGCACCACGGGCTCGGGCAAAAGCGTGTGCATCAATGCGATCATCGCCTCGATCCTCTACCGCTTCACGCCGGCGGATCTGCGCTTCATCATGATCGACCCGAAGGTCGTGGAGATGCAGATCTACAACTCGCTGCCGCATCTCGTGGTGCCCGTGGTCACCGATCCGAAGAAGGTGCTTCTCGCGCTGCGCTGGGCCATCGATGAGATGGAGAAACGCTACGAAATGTTTGCGAAGACGGGCGTGCGCAACATCACGACTTTCAACGAGCGGCCGCTCCCGAAATCGCAGGCCGAGCTCGACGCCGCGCTCGAACTTCCGCTCGAGCCGCCTGCCGCCGAGCCCGACCCGGAGAGCCTCACCAGCGAGGAGCGCGTGGCCAATATGGGCAAGATCACCGTGCGTCGCGACGCCGATCTCATCATCCCGGATCGCATGCCTTACATCGTCATCATCGTCGATGAGCTGGCCGATCTCATGCAGACGGCGCCGGCCGACGTGGAGAACGCCATCGCGCGGATCACGCAGAAAGCGCGGGCTGCCGGCATCCACATGATCATCGCCACGCAGACGCCGCGGGCCGACGTCATCACCGGCGTCATCAAGGCCAACGTGCCGTGCCGCATTGCCTTCCAAGTGGCTTCGGCGCTGGATTCGCGGGTCATCCTCGATGAAAACGGCGCCGAGCGTTTGCTTGGCCAGGGCGACACGCTTTACCGGCCGCCCGGCACTTCGCGGCTCATCCGCGCGCAAGGCGTGCTCGTGACCGACGACGAAATCCGCGCCGTGGTCGAGCACGCTTCGCGGCAGAGCGAGCCGCATTTCGAGACTTCGATCCACGAGCGGCTGCAGCAGTCCGGCGCCGACGAAGCGGAGGAAGTCAACGACGAGGATGAGGCGCTAGTCGAGGAGTGCATCGAGATCATGCGGCAGGAAAAAAAGGCGAGCACCTCGCTCTTCCAGCGCCGGCTGCGGCTCGGCTACACGCGGGCCGCGCGCATTCTCGATATCCTCGAGGCCCGCGGCTACGTCGCCGCCGGGGAAGGCGCCAAGCCGCGCGAGATCCTGGTGGACCTCGATGCGCGCTGAGGGAGGAGGGAAGTTGAGAGTTGATCGTTGAATGATGGAGAAATGGCGCCGCGCGCAGCATTCAAACGAAAACGCGCGGGGCGCCATCCCCTGAATCACTCAACGATCAACCCTCAACTCGCCCCCGAGGCGCGAAGGGTGCTATAGTCCGCCTCGCCTCTCAGCCCTTGAATTAAAATGGCCGCATCGATCGGAGAAAAACTCAGCCAGGCTCGCCTCCAGCGCGGGCTCACCATCGACGAAGCCGCGCACGCCACCAAGCTGCGGCCGGACAAGTTGCTGGCCTTGGAAAACGACGACTACGGCCGTTTCCCGAGCAACGCTTACGCCAAAGGTTTCCTGCTTATTTACGGGCGCTTCTTGAAAGTCGATGTCGCCGCCCACGCTGCCGCTCTCGACACTTCGCACACCATCCGCGTCGGCGAATACCAATACCTGAGCACCGCCTCCGAGCCGCAGCCCGAGTCGCGCCGCGATGTGCCCGATCTCCGCAAGCGCCGCGCGCCGTCGGTCATGCCGCTGCTCGCCTTCTGCGGCGTCGCGCTCACCGCGCTGTTCCTCTTCACGGTTTATGTGAACTGGCAGCGCATCACCGGCGAGACTGTGCGGCAGGAGACGCCGCCCGTCTCCCGCGCCGCCGGCGCGAGCGCCGAAACCCTGGCACCGCCGCCGGTCGCGGAAGCCCCCGCGATCGCGCGTGCCGCAGTTTCGGATCGCGACTTTCTCGCGGCCGCGCCCGCTCCCGTGGCAGGCCCCGAGCCGGAGCCAGCAAGCGCCGATCGCGATGTGGTGACTGCCACACCCGTGCAAATGAACGAGATCGAAATCACCGCCGCGCGCAGGACATGGGTCACCATTCGCCGCGATGATCCGAAGTCGCTCCCCGTTTACGAGGACTACCTCTACCCCGGCACGCATCCCTTGAAACTCAAAGGCACGCGCATCCTCATCGAAGTCCGCGATCCCGCCTCGGTGCAGATCATGAAGAACGGAACGCCGATGGCCTACCAGGAGCCGGGCGTGACCATTCAGTGAGCGAGGAGTCAGAGGCCAGAAGTCAGGATGCGATGAAGCGATCAAAGACTGACGGCCTCACAAGGGCTGCTTGCCCGCGAAGCGCACGCGGAATCGATGGCCCACTTCGCCGCGCAATCCGCGAGTGAGTTTGAATCCGAGGCGCACATCGGCGAGGCCGTGACCTTGACGCTCTCGCCGCGCGACCGCGCCGCATTGTGGGCGCTGTTGCCGGCGCTCATCCGCGGCGTCTCGGTGCTGCACAAGGTGCTACGCGTGGAGCCGGTCACGCGGCCAAGATCAACGCCGCGATGGGCTGGAAGCTTGTTTGAGCGGAGTTCGCGGCGAGGTGACAACTTCAAGGAGCGGCGATTTGCAATCGCCGGGGAGCGGGCGGCGTTCGGGAGATATGTGCTCGCTATCGCTCGGTGTGTTTGGTTGAGCGATTGCAAATCGCCACTCCTTACTTTTTGGATCACGTGGTAGAAGTATCTGGGGAAGGTGGCGGCTTCGGGGTCGCGGACTTGGAGGATTCCGCCGGTGCCGGCTACGTCGTCGAGCAGGAGGGTCCAGGTTTGCAGGTCTCCGCTTCCTTCCAGGCAATAGCTGCCTTGTAAGCGTCACGCGGAGCGCCTCTATTTGAGCGGGTCATAAGCGTCGTAGCGTAAGGGGTATGACCTCTACGACGCTCGAAGCATTGGTGCTAAAGACCGACAACCTTGGCCGGGTGAGAACGCCGCCGCAGCGTCGCGAGGCACTGCTCGATTGGTAACTTAAAGATGCCTGATCGTATCAAAAGACATCGTGCATCAGACGTTCTCCGCCTGTTTGCGCATCGCCGCGAATGCCGCCCTCGCCTTGCGATAGTAGTCTTCAAACATTTCGCGTTCCGATTCGAGGAGTTCCCAAGCATCGCGTGCTCCGCGTCGGAATTGCGCGTCGCTCAGCCATCGAGGCATCTTTGGCGGAGCAGCCGAGTTGATCCATGATGTCGCGCTCGTATGGGCCAATCTGTTGCTCAGGCATGACTCGTTTTGGTTCAGGCTTTCGGCTCCCAGCATCGAATGCGCTCCGGTTCGCGATTAGGCAGCTTGGTGAACGCGATGCCCGGCGGAAGGTAGGTGTCCACAAACTCATTCGGTTGCAAGCGTCGCCCGAAAACACCTTGCAGCGAGCGCAGGCCGCGCGTGCTCTGCGCGCAGGCGAAGGCGACCACCGTGCCGAGTTGCGTGGTGAAGTCGTCCGCTTGCCCGTCGAAGTCGCTCGGGTCTTGCGAGAGCAGCATCACGACGGAACCTTTCGAGCGACCCGCACGCACAGGATCGACGAGCGACTGATACTTGTGTTCGAGCAGAATTTTGCGCGCCTCATCGACGACGAGCAGATGGCGCAGGCTGCGGAAGCCGCCGACCATGGGCGAGTCATTTTGGCTGAGCGCGAATGAACTCACGGCATCGAGCAGCATCAGAATCACAAGCCGCTTCAATTCTTCCGAGGAGATCGTCTTGAGCCTTGCAGTAGGGTGCCAGCGATAAGTGCTATTATGCGCCCGACGCGCGCGCGAACTAAGGCGCACTCCCAGACACGCAAGACAGTCCAGCCCGACGCGCGCAACTTGCGAGTAACAGCGCGGTCGCGTTTCGCGTTTCGCGTGAGCTTTGGCACCCAATAATCTCGTCGAGAGGAAGGCACACGAGCGTGCCGTGGGCAGCTATGCCAAAAGCACCCGTCCACAAAGACGACGATTTTCTCAGCGCGAAAAACGAAATCCGGTTTTCCGGGCAACTTAACACCGCGTCGCCAACCTTTGATTCCGTGAGCACGAAACAGCGCCGCCATGCGCATTTCAGTTGAGCGGTTCCCGCTTCCACGAACCGCAGCCATTATCGCTGAGCGCGCTTCGCGGTTAACGCTATCCATCAGCGAACAAGCTCGCGGGCGACAGTCGGACTAAGTGATTCCGCAAGCATTCGTCCGAAATGCTCTGCCAACGTTCGCGCGAGTAGCGGAGGAACCGCGTTGCCTACTTGGCGTTGTTGTTCCTCTTGTTTTCCAAAAAAAACGAAGCTGTCGTCGAAGCCTTGAAAGCGAGCTGCTTCCCGCACGGTGATGCTTCGATGATCGCGGTAGTGAAGGAAGCGTCCCGATCCGGGATTGGCGAAGTGCGCGGTGATCGTTTGCGCGATGCCGTGACGATGCAGCCGACCGTAAGCTTGGCTGAGATACTTAATGTCTCGCCCGCGGTCGAACCGACTGCGCCCGTCGAGGTCTTGATTGCTGCCGCCTTCGCATATCTTCTTCAACTTCTTTTCTATAAACGCGGTGTCGTGATTTCGCGCGACGTGATTGCTGAGAGCGCGGCAGCCGCGCCGACGTGCCGCTTGGTAGTCGCTGAATGGTGGGTTCGAATAACCGATCGCTTCATTTCCGGGTTCGAGAGCGGGAAGGTCGCCGATCGCTTCTTCGACGCTGACGAATGGGGGCGAGAAGAAAGCTTCTTCATCACCGTGGACAGCGGCGTTCACCTCGCGCGCGGTTTGAAGTGGTGGAAAGCGTCCCTTCGGAAAATCCCAACTCCCACCCTGAACGTCGTCACGAACACCGATGATGAACGCCCGCTTTCGCAACTGGGGGAGCCCAAATTCGTTGCCTGACAACGCGCGAGCATCGGGCGCGAAACCCGCATCCAGCAAAAGGGAAAAGGCTTCATCCCGATAACGCCCGCCGTCGAAGTCCAGAAGGTTTGGCACGTTCTCGATGAGAACGAAACGCGGCTGCATCTCACGAACAAGAGTGAGGAAGCGGCCAAACATGACGTTGCGCGGATCGTCCAGTGCTCGCCGCACGAGCTTGTTTAGTTTGGAAAAGCCTTGGCACGGCGGCCCGCCAATTAAGACATCGAGCGTGTCTGTTGCAGCTAGACCGGCAGCCATGCGCAAGTCGCCTGCAGATAACACCGCCAAATCAGCCGTAAGGTAATTGGTGCCCGAATGATTCCGTAACTGTGTCTCTTTAGCTGCGGCATTGGTATCTACGAGCAGAAGCGGTTCGAACAGCGGCTGTCCATCTGCCGCCCGTGCTGCGCGAAAACCTTCCGTCATTCCGCCGACACCAGCGAACAGATCGATGAAGCGGAGATGTTCGCTCATGGCGTCGCTTCCGGTTCGCCGCGTGGCGCCGACGTGGATTCTCCGCCGTTTGTCGGCGAACTGTTCATCGTCTCATGGAAGAGAAACGAGTCGAGACTCGGGTCGCTCGCCGCGGCGTCATAGACTTTCTTTGCGAGTCGATCCAACTCCCAGTCGAGCAAGTCAGCGGTCAGCCCGGTGTCGCGCTTCTCCAATTCGCGCACCGCCTGTCTGACTACGATGTCGATATAGCGCTGGAACATATATTCGCGCCAACGCGTGGAATTTGGGCCGTAGTCCACGCTCTCTCGAATCTTCCGCGCGAATGGCGTCTGGGTATTGATCCAGTAGATACCCGCATCGACGTCCACATCGCGCTGATAGACGAGCGGATTGCGAGGGTCGCAGTTCACCGTGGGGGTAATGCCGAGTGGATCGGGATCGCAGTTTGACAGGCGCACGTCGGGAAATTTTGTGCCGGGTTTCTTCTGGTCACCCTCACCGCCGCCTAAGCCATCCTCCTTGTCGCCTGTTGCTCCGTCCTTCCCGCCGTCACCATTGTTCTGGTCAGCACCTTCACCGCCGCCGCCCGAACCGCCAAATCCACTCCCAACTCCCGAGCCTCCTGAAATCTCACCGCGGAGCTTCTCCCAGAACCGACTCTTCCGCATCCATTCGTTGAGAAAGTTATTGAAGAAACTCGATTGCTGCAGTTCCGCTACATGCTGCTCTTCGTTGCTCTTGTCCGCCATCTTGTCAGCAAGGTCATTAACCTTGCCGCAAATCCACGCAAGCAGAGCCACCGTCTTCTCGCTTTCGTTTAGCTTCTCACGGTCATTCTTTACGCAATCGTCAGCGGGATCTTCGAGAATCGGGCAGTAACACTCACCGAAAATGAACTCGGTTTCGCTGGAATGGCGGATCGGCCCCAATTCATTCATCCGATACGACCCGATGACTCCAATCTCCCCGAGGATATCGATGCAATTCAGGCTGGCACGGTTGTCGTAGCGATTGAATGGCTCGGCGCTTGTCCAAAAAGTTAGCTTGCCTTGCGGAAACTTGTCGGAGGCCAATTCAATCTCAGTCCCACCGTGTTCGATAATCTTCGGAACTTCATACTCGAATGGTCCCTCGAATCCGGCGCGTGGCGTGAGTTGTTCCGTCTCCAAGACGGAATGGTTCCGCCTTGTCAATCTTCGCCCACACCTGTTTGCGCGCCACAAGACGCCGCGCTTGGGGATGCACGGTCAGACGTTGCACGATGCTTTTCGGCGCGTTCTTCCGCTTGATACGTTCCGGTGCCTCGCCTACCACTGCGGTAAAGCCGCATTCTCCGCTTTCGAGCCGTTTGCGAACAATCGCCGGTAGATTTGGAATTATGGATTCGATGTCCGCAATCTCGAACGCTCGCTTCAGACCCATCGCGCGATTTTCGTAGCTCTTGTCGAATCCGTAACGTTTGGCGGCGTTGAAACCAAAGACGTTCAGTTTGCCGTTGCGGTAGGTAATGAAGCGCGATTCCCGGAACATCTGCCGCATGTAGAATTTTCCGCCGTTGCCGTGACCGCCGAGAAACTTCTTACCTTTTCCCCGGCTCGCAGCTTCTGGGTCGCCCCAGGTCTTAAATGCCTTCTCGATTTCGTCGTGAGCCATGCCGACGAAATCAACGCATACAAAAGTCACGGGGCTGAGTTCCCGTTTTGGCCGCAGCCACACGTAAATGAATTGGTCGGTGTCCGCATATCTCAAGCTACCCTCCGCGTTGACTTCGCGGTTGTAAGCATCCACCGAATTCTTGATCCATTCCGCAAAGCCCTTGGCGTGGTCGAATTTGAAATCATTCCCGATGATGTCCAGGAAATGATCGTGAATGACGTTGGGTGTTTCGGTGATTTTGAAGCTGCTCATCTGCTACCTCGTTTGCGTTCAATAATCGCCGCGAAATGCGTGCAAAGAAACCGATGCAATTCTGCCGCCATGACGTGCTTGGGATTTGATTGGAGACGTTCTGCGTCTCCCACGGCATCGGCCACCGTATTCAATCGGCCCATAAACTCGTGCGGCTTCGTGCGAACTGTCGCGCCCAAATATGCGTAGAAGTCGGTGTCGAGGATTTTTTCTTTCTCGCCCACCGCAAAGAGCCCGAACGCCTCACTGTCCAGGATACGCTTTAATTCCCTCTCTTTGTCCCGGCTAAGCCGGTCGGGAATTGGTGACGATAAAACACTCTCGATCGTCGTAAGTCCCTGCTGAACCTTTTCCAACTCCGCCGCGTAGGAGATGCCTTTCTCTGTGAGTTTGAACTTCTTGTTCCCCGAGAGCACGAAGCCCCGCCCTTTCAACGGCCCATAGAGCGGCTTGTGAATGTCCGAAGCGTCCGGGTGCTCACGAACGTATTTTCGCAAACCGAAATCTTCCGGAAAGAGCTTCCACGCTTGAACGACGATGTCCTCGTATTCGAGCGGGCGGTTGCTGCCACCCGAAAGGCGGAGCATGGCGATCAAAATTTTCTCGGGTCGGGGGATTTCGGACATGAAAACGAGCGCCGGTTTGGTGCGTTTAGCGGTCGATACAAGCGGAACGTGCGATTCGGCGCCGGGTAGGCTTTGCCCAGCAAGTTCACCCAAAAAGCTTCTTCGACAATCGGCGAGGTCTTCACCACTGAGACGGGAATCTCCAACGCCGCGATGCTCTCCGTCATGCGGCCGAGCAGGCGATCAACGAACCCCTGAAAAATCGGCGACTCGACCAGCGTGTCGTTGCTGACGATGTGGACCGCGCGGTGGCGCTCATCCGGCGGCACGGACAAAATACATTCGATAACAAAATGGGCGAGCAACGTGGAGTCCTTGCCGCCCGAAAACCCGATGATCCACGGCTTCGAATGCGCCTTGAGATACTCATCGCGAAGCTCACGCCGGATGACTGCCAGCTTGTCCAGCAGCGCGTCGAGGTCGGTGATTTCGCGGTCGGTTTCGGTCATCGCGGGCGAATCAAAACACCAACGCTCGAGACTTGGCGATGGAGATCGGGAAACGCGCGAAGAAACGCCTTCTACAGTCAAGGCACGTCCACCGCCGCCACGGCCATCGCTGCGATGCCTTCGGCGCGGCCTAGGAAACCCAGGCGTTCATTGGTCGTTGCCTTCACGCCCACGCGCCGCGGATCGAGGCTCAGAGCGGCGGCGAGGGTGGCGCGCATTTGGGCGACGTTGGGGGCGATCTTGGGCGCTTCGGCGATGAGGGTGGCGTCCACGTTGGCGATCCGGCCTCCGTTTTCACTCACGAGCGCGGCGACTTTGCGCAGGATTTCGAGCGAGGAGATGCCGCGGATGCTTTCGTCGGTGTTTGGAAAATGATGGCCAATGTCGCGCTCGCCGATGGCGCCGAGCAGGGCGTCGGCGATGGCGTGAGAGAGCACGTCGGCATCGCTGTGGCCGTCGAGGCCGTGCGTGTGCGCGATCTCGACGCCGCCGAGGATGAGCGGGCGGCCGGCGATGAAGCGGTGCACGTCGTAACCGATGCCGGTGAGAGTCACTCGATGAAGAGCGGCCGCAAGTGCCGGGCGTAAAGATTCTCGGTCACATTCTTCGCCACCACTTCCTCGTTGGCCTTCAGCAATTCGAGGTAACGCGGGCCGGCCTTGGCGGCGAGCTTGAAGGAGATGTGGAGGAGCTGGCGCAGGCTCGCGTTGAAGAGCGGATGCCGCGGGTCGTGCCTCAGCGCGCCGGTGAATTGCTCGCCGGTCCAGCGCGCGACTTCGCCGGCGGCGGGAAGGCGCGCGCGGTCGATGTCGATGACGGCGGCATACGGCGCGCAGAATTCATCCACGTGCCCGATCGCCCCCGCGTAGATTTCTTTTGCAAACGCGAGTCCGTCGCCGCCGGCTTCGGCGAGGCCGATGAGTTCTTCGAGCCACGTGGTGCCCGCGGTCTTGAGGTGCACGCCGGCGCCGAATGCCGGCAGCGCGCGGCGGATGATGGGGTAGAGCGAAAACTTGTCGCTGCCGCTGTGGACGCTGAGCTTGAGATTGGCGGGCAGCCCGTAACGCGCGATGGCAAATGCGATGACGGCGAGGTCGTCGCGAAACTCGCGCTCGAACTGCGCGAGGTCGCCGACGTAATCCACACCCTTGTTGAAGCGGCCGGTGAATTTCGGCGCGATGGTTTGGGCGCGCACTTTCTCATCCGCCAGCGCGGCGAGGATGACGAGCAACTCGGGCGGCGTCTGCGGCGAGTCGGTTTCGTCCATCGAGACTTCGGCGATGATTTTGTCTTCACCCTTCGCGCCTGCGATGTGGCGGTAAATCTTTCCCGCGTCCTGCACGGCGAGCAGAAACTTCGCGGCGATGCGCTCGATCTCCGCGCGAGTGGTCCGCAGCGGCGTCGCGATTTTCGGAATCGAAATTTCGCCGATGAGCTCGGGATGCCGGTCCACAAAGGCTTGCACGGCATCGGGCGCGGCCGGCTGCCCGATGGAATCGGCGACGTCGATGGTGAAGAAATCCGAGTGTGGCAGAAAACGATCGACGGTCTCGAGCCGGATGTGATCGGCATCGACGTGCCAGCCCTTGTCCCA
>JBBRXP010000031.1:0-42022 GCA_038238555.1 Chthoniobacterales bacterium
CATCGCCGCCGAGGTCCGCATCTACACGCGCGAGCATGACATCGACGACCCGCATTTCGCCGAAGTCGGCGGGCCGGTCGTCATCGAAGACTACGCCTACCTCGGCACGCGCGTGACCTTGATGCCCGGCGTGCGCATCGGCCACGGCGCGGTCGTCGCATCGGGAGCGGTGGTGACCAAGGACGTGCCGCCCTTCATGCTCGTGGGCGGTGTGCCGGCCAAAGTTATTCGCGAGCGCTCGCACGATCTTCGCTACAAGCTGGGTTACGCAAAAAAAATTCCAATGAACATTCAAGTCGGCGCGGGCGGGGTGCGACTCCCCGGTTTTCTCAACGTGGATGTGCGCAAGGTCGAGGGCGTCGATATCGTCGGCGACGCCTGCAATCTGGCCACCATCAAGAACGCCTCAGTCGATACGCTCTTCGGCCACGCGATCTTCGAGCACTTCTTCCTCGGCCAGCAGATCGGCGCGCTGCGTGAGTGGAAGCGCGTGCTCACTCCTTCGGGCGTCATCGTCATGCTCGGCCTGCCGGACTTCTCCGTGGTCGCCGATCTCTACGTAAAGTGCGCGGCAGGCGTGGTCGGCGACCGCTTCGATCTGCACAATGTCTATCGTTACACGCACGGCGAACCGGAGCACGCCACGCAGCCCGTGTGGCCCACATGGCGGGCGAACGATGGCGCCGCGCCCCCGGGTTGGATTCCGCAACTGCACAAGTCCCTCTTCGATCCGAGTTACCTGCGCGATCTGCTCGCCGAGTGCGAACTGCGCGGCGCGATCTTTAACTACGCCTATCCCGAAGAAGACCACGCGCTGTGCCTCGGCTTCATCGCCACGGCTCAAGGCATTCCGCCCACGGGTGGCGCGGGAGTTTTGAAAACGCTCGAACGCGTGCCGGGTCTCGCGGCGTTTATGAACATCGAGTCGCTGCATATGAGCGAGGCGACCAAGCCGCGCGACAGCTTGGTGAACTACGCGCGGGCGCTGGCCACGACCGAGCGCCCGAAGCTTTCGCAGAAGTTCGCCAAGGCGGCGTCGCGATGGTTCCGCGGGTTCATGCTTGCGAGTTGACCGGTGCATTCATGTCGCCGCGAGTTGGGATCGTCATCCTCATTTGGAATGGAAAAGCGGACACCCTCGAGTGCCTGGATTCGTTGAGCCATGATCGATATGCGAACAAGGAGATCATCATCGTCGATAACGGCTCGACCGACGGTTCCGCCGATGAAATCCGCAAGGCTTTCCCCGGTGTCATCATCCTCGAGACGGGCGCGAACCTCGGCTTTACCGGCGGCAATAATGTCGGCATCCAGCACGCCGTCGAGCGCGGCACTGACTTCCTCTATCTGCTCAACAACGACACGACGGTCGAGCCCGACGCCCTGAGCGAGCTGGTCGCTGCCGCTGAAGCCGAGCCGCGATTTGGGCTGCTCGCGCCAGTCATCCACGAGTTTTACCCCCCGCGCCCGATATGGTTTGCCGATTCAAAAATGGACCTGCCTCGCGGCGCTGCGTGGCACGACAACACGCGCCAGCCGCAGCGCACCGAGCCACCCTTCACCGTGCCGTGGGCCACGGGTTGCGCGATGCTCATCCGCACGCAGCTCATGCACACACTCGGCGGCTTCGACGAGCGCTACTACCTGAGTTGGGAAGACGTGGACTTGTGTGTGCGCGTGCGCCAGGCCGGGCTCGAGATCGTCACCGTGCCGGCCGCGCGCATCTACCACAAAGGCGGCCGCTCCGGCCTGCGCATGTCGGGCGTGCAACACTACTACGCCGTGCGAAACACCCTCCTGCTCATGCGCAAACACAGCGGTGCCGCGTATTACCGCGCTGCCCCTGGCGTAGTGCTCTCCTTCCTCTGGCGCACCCTCCGCGCCCGCATGGGCCCCCGCGATCGAATGGAATGTCTTCGCTCCGTGTTGGACGGCGTGCATGACCACCTCACCGCGCACTACGGCCCCTACCACGCCGCAAGAGAAAAACGCGCCGAACCCGTCGCGGCGTAGTAGCTGCGACGCCCTCGTCGCAGGAAGGGCCCGCGGCGCCTCGCCGCGAGACTCGGGAATGAACGTGGTCTTCATCAATCACCCCGTCGAAACCTTCACCGCGACCCGCAGCGGCGCCATCGCCACGCACCTCTGGGAATGCTGCCGAGCGGCGCAGCGCCAGGGTATCGAGCCCGTGGTCATCACCAGCCGGTGCGAAGCCGAACCCTACCGCGACGTGGCCACCGTGCTACTCGATTACCCACGCGTTTCCGAAAATCGTTTCGTGAAAAAACTCTTTCGCGCGCAACGCAAACTCACCGGTTGGCGCCACCTCCGCCAACGGAGCTACGTCCGAAAGGTGGAGCGCGCGATCCGCAACGGAGGCTGGGAAGAGCGCCCGATGATCCTGCACAACGACCCCGAAACGGCCGTCTTTCTGCGCGAAAAATTCCCGCGTTGTTTCTTGGTGCATCACTTCCACAACCAGATTGACGCCGCTCCAAATTTCCGCCGCCGCCTTGCGCGTTCGGCAAACGTGATCACCGCCGTGAGCGATTTCACCGGTCGCTGGATCGAGGACCAGTACGACCTCGATAAGAAAAGCGTGCGCACGATTTTCAATGGAGTGGATTGCGAGCGCTTTCATCTTCCCGCGAGCCGCGATGAGACTCGGCCCGTGGTAAATTTCGTAGGCCGCACTGGCATCGAAAAAGCCCCCGACCTCCTGCTCAAAGCAGCCATCGAGGTCGCGCGGACTAATTCCGCCTTCAGCGTGCAAATCCTCGGCTCGAATCACTTTCAAAAATTCGAACTCGACGATTACCAGCGCGAACTCAGCGACCTCGCCGCGCAACTCGAAGCCCTCGGCGTCCCCGTGCGTCGGCCCGGCCACATCGCCCGGGAAGCGTTGCCCACCGAGCTCGGCCGCGCCCACATCAACGTCGTCCCTTCACGTTGGGACGAACCATTCGCGCTCACCATCCTCGAAGGCATGGCCTGTGGCTTGGCGACCATCGTCTCGCGCACCGGCGGCGCGCCGGAAGTCGTCGGCGACGCCGGATTTCTTTTCGAGCGCGATTCCGTGGAAGCCTTGGCGGAACACCTGCGCCCCATGCTTTCCGACAAAAATCTTCGCGCTGAGTATTCGCGGAAAGCGAGGGCGCGCGCAGAGGAGTTCACGTGGGAAAGCACGTGGAATGAGTTTCGCGCGGCGGTGGACATCTAATGGCCATGAGCGTCGTCTTCATCAACTGCACCGGCGAGACCTTCACGCCCACCAAGAGCGGCGCCATCGCCACGTGGGCGTGGGAAGTCTGCCGCGCGGCGCAGAAGCAGGGCCTCGAGCCGTGGATCATCTCGCGCTCGCGCGCCGATGCCGAACCTTATCCGTGGCCGCGCACCGTCCTGCTCGATTACCCGTGGATTCCCAGCTTCCGCGGCACCGGCCTCGGGCGCGTGTTGGAAATGCAGCGCAAGCTCACCGGCTGGGGCCACGTGCGGCAGGGCGCGTATGCCGCGCGCATCGTCCGCGCGATCCGCGAGCGCCGTCTCGAAAATTTGCCCTTCATCCTGCACAACGATCCCGAGCTGGCCGTGCATCTGCGCCAATGTTTTCCGCGGGCGGCCATCGTGCATCTCTTCCACAATGCAAACCCGTGCAGCGAAAAATATCGCCTGCTTTTTCCCGGCGCGGTGACAGTGGCCGCCGGCGTGAGCGACTTCATCTGCCGGTGGCAGGAAAAGTATTTCGGCCTCTCTCGAGGTGCGGTGAAGACGCTCTACAACGGCGTGGACATCGAGCGTTTCACTCCACGGGAACAAGTTCCGGACGGCCTGCCGGTGATCAATTTCGTGGGCCGCACCGACGCGACCAAAGCCCCTGACCTTCTGCTGCGCGCGGCAAAAAAACTCGCAGTCAAGACCCGCGCATTCGGAGTGCAGATCCTCGGCGCGCGTTACTACTGGGGCACCGAGCCCGACGATTACCAGCGAATGATCGAAGAGCTCGCGCAAGACCTCGAGCGCGATGGCATCACCGTCCGCCGGCCGGGTCTCATCGGTCGCGGAGCTTTGCCAGATGAACTCAGAAAAGCGCAAATCCATGTGGTTCCCTCGCGTTGGGACGAACCGTTCGGCCTCGCGGCGCTCGAAGGCATGGCCTGCGGCTTGGCGACCGTCGCCTCGCGCAGCGGCGGCATCCCCGAGATCATCAATCAATCCGGTTTGCTATTCGAACGCGACTCCGTGGACGATCTCGCCGCGCATTTGGAGAGCCTGATCTCCGATACTTCCTTGCGAACGGAGTACACCCGCAAAGCCCGGGCACGCGCGGAAACTTTTACTTGGGATCGCACCTGGTCCGAGCTTCGCCAACTTCTCGAAGTCTGATGCACGTCGCCTTCCTTAACATGCCCATCGAATTCTACTCGCCCGTTTCCGGCGGCGCGATCGCGACGGTCATCATGCAGACGAGCCGGGCACTGATAACCAACGGGCACAAGGTGAGTGTGCTTACTCCGGTCAATGGCGACGAGACTTACTCCGTCGGCGAAGTAATACCCATCGCGGCTCGGACGCGAGACGATCTCCACTTTCTCCAACGCCGGCTCTCCTCGCTGCGCTGGCGCCTGCTGCGCTGGGACTGGCCTTACTTTGAATACTATCTGCGCTCCGCGATGAAGACCCTCGGCGCGATGCGCGACGCGCCCGACGTGATCGTGGTCTTCAACGATCTGGTATCGCCGAAATACCTTAAGCGCCAACTACCCCGCGCCAAGGTAGTCGTCTGGTTGCAAAATGAGTGGCGCACACGTCAGGACATGCAGGAGACCGAGCGCAACACCGATCTCTTTGTAGCTTGCAGCGATTACATCCGGCAATGGACCGCGCGCACTTATAACATCCCACCCAGCCGCTTCGTGGTGGCTCATAACTCGGCCGATAACACAGTCTTTACTCCCAGGGCCGATTACTTAAATGGCGGCGACACTCTGCGCGTGTTATTCCTCGGCCGGATCGATCCAAACAAAGGACCCGACCTTGTAGCCGATGCGGTCGCCACGCTCCGTGCCGAAGGCTTGCCAGTTACTCTCACAGTCGGCGGCGGTCTTTGGTTTTACGGACACGGGAATGAGATGGAGAATCCTTACTTCCGCGAACTCAAATCCAAGATGGAAGCCGCCGACGCCAACTATGTCGGTCACGTTAATCGCCACGAGGCGCCCGAGCTTTACCGCGAGCACGATGTCGTCTGCGTTCTATCCCGCTCCCAGGATCCCTTTCCGCTCGTGACCATGGAAGCAATGGCCAGCGGTTGCGCAGTCGTCGCCTCCCGGCGCGGCGGCCTCCCGGAGGCTTGCACCACCGCCGGAATTCTGGTCGAGCCCGATAACTTTCCGGAAGTAGTCGGCGCGCTGCGGGCTCTGGCCATCGATCGCGAACTACTGAACAGCCAAAAGAATAAGTCCCTCGCGCGAGCCGCCGAAGTGCCATGGAAGTTGTGCGCGGAAACACTCCAGGAGGCATTCCGATGAATATCGCGATCACCTCCCTCTATCTCCCGAGCGGCAGCAAGATCGGCGTCGGTTATGTCGTGCATGCATTCGCCAACGAACTCGTAAGCCGTGGCCACCAAGTTACCGTCTTCAGCCAGAGCGGCCCTTCTCCCGATTCGCTCTACGACGTCGAAGTTGTTCCATCCGGCAAGCGCTTCCGCACCTTCGGCTTCGCGTGGAATTTGCGCCGCTGCGACTTCACAAAATTCGACGTGCTCAACGCGCACGGTGACGACTGGTTTCTACTGGGTTGCAAGCGCCCGCGGCACATCCACACCTTCCACGGTTCCTGCCTCGCGGAAATGCTGCACGCCCGCGGCTTCATCACCAAGTTACGAATGGCCGCCCTCGCGCTCTGCGAATTCGCTGCCTGCCTGCTCGCCGATGAGTTAGTCGCAGTCTCGACTAACACCCGCCGTTACAATCCATTCGTCAAAAAGGTCATTCCAAACGGCGTGGATCTGGACACCTTCCATCCCGGCGGAAGTAAGTCCGCCAAGCCGTCTCTGCTCTTTGTCGGAACCATGCACGGACGCAAACGCGGCGCGATGTTGCTCGACTTATTTCAAACGAAAATCCGTGCGCGTCTTCCGCAGGCGGAGTTCTGGGCCGTGTGTGAGGAGCAAGTTACAGGCGACGGAGTACGTTGGCTGGGCCGAGTTACCGAGCAGGAGCTTGCCGACCTTTACCGTCGTGCATGGGTATTTTGCCTTCCGAGTAGTTACGAAGGCTTCGGCGTTCCTTACATCGAAGCGATGGCTTCCGGCACCCCGGTGGTCGCGGCTCCCAATCCTGGCGCGCGCGAAGTAACCGAAGACGGACGTCACGGCCTGCTCGCCAACGACAAAGAACTCGCCGCGACGCTGCTCCGAGTACTCACAGACTCCGCGCTGCGCGACAATCTTTCTGAGGCTGGGCTCAAGCGCTCCCGCGATTTTTCCTGGGACCGCGTCTGCACAGATTACGAATCGCTTTATGCGCCTGCCTCTCAGCCACTGGCGGAAACAGCCGCGTTCTAAGGATGTCTTCCGTCAGCGTTGTTATTCCCAGTTATAACTACGGCCGCTATCTTGCCGCAGCCGTAGAAAGCGTCTTTGCCCAGACTTATCCGCCGCTCGAAATCATCGTGGTCGATGATGGCTCGGATGACGACACTCGGGAAGTCGCCTCGCGATATGGCGACCGCATCCGTTACGTCCGCACAGACAACCGCGGAGTCTCCGCGGCGCGCAATACCGGTGTCGAACTGGCGAAAGGCGACCTCGTAGCATTCCTCGACGCCGACGACCGCTGGCTCCCGCGAAAGCTCGAGCTGCAGATCCCCCTTTTCGATACCGATGAAAAGCCGGGCATGGTCCATACAGGTAGCCGCGTCTTTGACAACCCTACCGGCGACACGCTCTGCGAGTTTCAGCCGAAGCCTTTGCTCGATGTCCACGATCTGATCGAATGCTGCGCCGTATCAGTGACCTCCGTTGTAGTTCCTCGCGCCATCTTCGCAGAGATAGGAGGCTTCGACACATCGCTCGTGGGAACGGAGGATTGGGATATGTGGTTGCGCATCGCGGCGAGTTACAAAGTAGTCGGTTGTCGCGAGGTGCTTGTCGAATACCGGAGCCATTCGCGCAGCCTCAGCGGCAATGCGCTCAGGCAATTTCGCAACTGCATGGCCGTCCTCGACAAGGCGCGCCACATTCATCCCGGCTGCCCGCGGTGCCGGCGCGCAATCCGCGGCGCACGCCGGCAGATGCGCCTGGAGTATTATGGCAAAGTAAGCGCCGCCGCGAGGGACTGTTTCCGGGAGGGCGACTATTTGCGTGGATGGAAATGGCGCTTCTTATCCGTGTGCCGCGATCCACGGATCGTCTTCGAAATTCCCGCGATTCTGCGAATGCGGATGGCCGCCCGCCGTTGGCAAACCGGGCTCCGCGCAACGTAGTGACACGCTGCACCACATCTTAATCTATCTTACCCATCTCGATCCATGTCACAGGGCGCATCCATCAAATCCGTTGTCAGAAAGTTATCCATCTCCACGGGTCTTTACCGGCCGGGGATATTTTCCCGTGTTACAGACCGTAACAAGCTGAAGCGCTTTCGCGAAGAGGGCGCCTTTTTCTCCCGGCTCCTTGAACCGAAAAGCTTGTGCTTCGATGTCGGGGCAAACATCGGAGAAGTCTCGGAAACTCTATTGAGCGTCGGCATGCGAGTGGTTGCATTTGAGCCTCAGTCCGGATGCGTCGAGGAACTTAAGGCTCGGTGCCGCCACTATCGGGAACGGTTTATCGCCTGCCAAAACGCCGTGGGCGCGAGCCCCGGGGAAGCTACTCTTTACACTCATAAGAACACCGTCGTCTCCAGCTTCCGCAAGGATTGGTGGGAAGGTTCCGACTCCAGCGTGAATGTGCCCGTTACTACGCTGGACGAGGCGATCTCCACTTACGGCAAACCGAGTTACTGCAAGATCGATGTGGAAGGTTGGGAATTGGAAGTCTTGAAAGGGCTTTCGCAGCCCATTCCGTTGATCTCTCTCGAATACCATTTCAAGGAGCGCGAGATGGATAACACGCTGGCTTGCCTTCAGCAGTTGGCGCGATTCGGCGTACTCCGAATCAATATCACGCCGGCGGAGACCCTCTCATTTACCTTTCCCGAATGGCTTCCCCTCGATCAATTTCTGAAGTCATTTCCCGAGTTTCGGGACCGGCCCGGATATCATTACGGAGACCTTTTCGTCCGCATCGCCGGAGCTAGTTGAATCGCGGCGCCTCTCTATCAAGGTATGAACGTCGGAATTTTCGCGAGCGCTTTCTTTCCACACCTCGGAGGAGTGGAGGAAATGGTGCGTCAGCTTGCGCATGAATTTTGTCGCCGGCATGTTTCGCCGATCGTGCTCACCAATCGCTGGCCGCGTTCGCTCCCGGCTTACGAGCTTATCGAAGGCGTCCCCGTTTACAGGCTCGCGATGCGGACGCCCGATTGGAACCTGCGCGTGCGCGCCGTGCACACACTTACTTTCCCATTTACCCGGCGACGCATGTTGCAAATCTTAAAGCGCCATCGGATCGATCTGCTGCACGTGCAGTGCGTCGGCAGCAACGGTTACTATGCCCTGGTTGCAAAGAGGCTGCTGAAGCTACCGCTTGTAGTGACTGCCCAGGGCGAACGCACCATGGACGCCTCCGGCATTTACCAGCGTTCTGCCTTTCTCAACGAAACCTTGCGCGATCTTCTGCGCGAGGCTGGACATGTCTCCACCTGCTCCCGAAGCACTCTCGACGATCTCTCGCAGTGGTGGGACGGTCCGCTCGAGGCAAAGGCGAGCGTGATTTACAACGGAGTTCGCGCCACAGATTTCGACGCCCCGGATCAAAAGCCCAACCCACATCCGAAACCTTACATTCTGGCGATCGGCCGGCTCGTTACCCAAAAAGGATTCGATGTCTTGATCAAGGCTTTCTCCAAAGCGGCCTTCGATTCACACGATCTTCTTATTGCCGGCGAGGGGCCGGAGCGCGCCCGGCTCGAAGCTCTTGCAAGAGTGGAGGGTTGCGGCGGCCGCATTCGCTTTGTTGGCCGCGCCGACAGAACGCAAGTGGTAAGCCTCTTCAAGCACTGCGCATTTTTCGTCCTGCCTTCCCGCCACGAACCGATGGGCATCGTAAATCTGGAAGCGATGGCCGCCGGCAAAGCGGTGATCGCCTCCCACATCGGAGGCGTCCCGGAGATTGTGATTGACGGAGAAACAGGGGTGCTGGTCGCGCCGGACGACGTGGCCGCCCTTGCTATTACGTTACGACGTTTAGTGGACGACCCATACTTGTGCACCACCCTCGGCGCCGCGGGACGCCGGCGTGTGGAAAGCTTTACCTGGCCGGCGATCGCGGACTCTTATCTGGATATCTACGCCAAAGTCATGGGTGATGAATGCAAACGCCCGATAGCGCGGGATACCGTGCTGGCATAAGGCGACGACGTTATGAAACTCCTCTATTTCTTCGTGGTGGATTGGAGCCGGGAGATTTCGGACTACGAGCGCGGGCTCGTTCCTTCACACCGCCTATTCGGTTATGCGGAACTTAGGAAGATGGGACACCAACCGAGCGTAGCTCCCAAGCTAGGATTCTTCGCCAAGTTTCTATCGAAGCCGATACTTTGGCGCTTATACCAAACGTGCTACGCGGCATTTCGGCAGAGACACCACGATGCCATGTTCGCTGTGAATGAGGCGGCTGCGCTTCCGGCATTGCTGTTTAAGAAGTTGGGATTGCTCAGAACCCCGGTGATCGTTTTCAACACGGGCTTGATGCATCCCCGCAATCGCTCTGGCTTTCGCAAGACCATGTGGCGTTGGTTGCTTCCAAGCGCCGAAGCGGTGGTTTCACAGACTAAGATGGAGAAGGATGCCGTCTGGCAAGAGTTTCACCTGCGGGAAGACCGGCAGTTCTTAATCCACATGCTGGTGGACATGAATTTCTTCCAACGCGATCCGGAAGTCCGCCCCGGAGATTACTGTCTGGCGGTAGGTACAAACGAAGCCAAAGACTTTCCCACGCTCCTAAGAGCGCTTCCGCCAGGGGAGAAGCTCGTAATTGTTACCGATGCTTACAACGCCGCGATCGTCGAGAAGCATTTGAGACCCGGGATGTCTGTCGAAGTGCTTCAAGCCGTTCCTATCAAAAGATTGAAGGCTATGTATCAGGAGGCAAAGGTAATCATCAATCCATTGGCGGAGACTCCTTATGGTTCCGGGCATACCGTAGTCTTGGAGAACATGGTCCTGGGTAATCCCGTCATCGTCTCAGGGGTCGGCGGAATGCTGGACTATTTCGAAGACGGCGTCTCGGCCATTGGAGTCAAACCGCATGATGTCACTGACCTTGCCGCAAAGATCCGCTCTTTCCTGGACGATCCGGAAAAGTTTGCTGACATCAAACGCCAGGCACCGGATTGGGTGAGAACTTTTTCGTCCGACGAATTCGCTGCCAAGTTGATCCAGGTAGCGGAACATCTGCACTCACCGGCTCTCGGGAGGATTCCCAGCCCGTCGCACCTCACTGAATGAAGGTCTTTGCGACCACCGCAATTTCCCTGGACCGCGCAGCCACTTATTTGCCCTTGTTTCAAAAGCTCGCGGGCGAGGACCGTTTCCGCGTTCACACGTTGATAACCGATCCTGTCGAGGCGGACGTCATCCTTTTTCTCGACGGACACCAACATTACGAGGATCTCGATCTTACTGCTATTCGCAGGCATCCCCTAGTCGAGCAATATCGGGAGAAGGCGTTTGTGTACTGCGAACTCGATCAACCGTGGTGCGCCATGCCGGGACTTTATGTAAGTATGCCAAGGGGGGCGTTTGATTGGGAACGACAGCGCCCATGCTCATACCTGTGTCTTATCAATGAGTTAGTTCATACTTCGCCCGCCCGCTCGCCCGATCTCTTATTCTCTTGCCTGGCGAGACGTTGCCATCCCGTGCGGGATGCTATCTTTCGACTCTCACATCCCCGTGCCCTTGTCGAAGACACGAGTTCTTTGAGTTTCTTCGGCCCAGACAGCGCGCAGATCGAGGAACAGAAGCGCCATTATGCGGAGGTCGTGCAACGCTCGAAGTTTGTGCTTTGCCCACGCGGCAGCGGCCTGTCGTCCTTCAGGTTGTTTGAAACGATGGCGGCAGGGCGCGTTCCCGTGATTATCAGCGATGATTGGGTTTCACCCCACGGACCAAATTGGACCAATTGTTCCGTGCGTCTGCCCGAGCGGCGGGTGCAGGAGGTTCCCGCCATCCTGGAAGCAATCGAGGATCGGTACGTCGCGATGTGCGCCGAAGCGCGGCGTGCTTGGGAAGAATGGTTTGCTCCGGATGTGTTATTCCACCGCATGGTCGATGGCTGCATCGACATCATGGCGCGGCGCAAGGTGCGCGAAGAACGACTGCAGCATCGTTTGTCGCTTCGCTATCTTCGCCTCCGCGCCCGTGGGTTAAAGACACAGTTAAAGTGTGGTGCCTCGCTCCTGGCGGGTCAGATCGGCAGGAAGCTGGGGTTATCTTAGCTTAGTAGCGGACATCGAGTCGCAATTGCCTATCTTACCTTTCGCGGGAAATGATTGACCACATTCACGATCAAGCTTCTTCGGTCGTCGATCGCACCGTGCCCACTGCGGGATTGACCTTTTCCAATGATGCGCAAAAGGCCTCGAAGGAAGTGTCCGATTTGCTGTTCGTTTCGATGGAGAACTGGGATGACGTGTGGCGGCGCAATCAGTTTCTTTGCAAAGGCATCGCCGAGAGAGCGCCACAGTCGAAAATCCTTTTCGTAGGTCCGCCTCGGGATTTCTCCAACAGTGTCAGGCGCGCTCGATTCACTTCTTTTAAGGATCCTGGGACATGGACGGTTCCCGGTTTCCCAAACATCTTTGTAACTCGTCCACCAAAGTTGTTGCCGAATTCGTTCGCATGGGGCCGCTGCTTCAACGATCTCCTGGCGCGACGCCACATTACCCGCGTCGCTCGTCGCATCGGCCTAAGGAACCCCGCATTGTGGCTCAATCCACATTACGCGGTTTCGATGGCGGGCAGAATGGGTGAGCGCGCCGTGATCTATGATGTCACTGACGACTGGACGGCATTTGCTGGTTCTCAACGCGAACGTCGCCTGGTGAAGCAACAGGATGCGCAACTCTGCCGTGTTGCCGACGCCGTGATCGTCTGTTCTTCACGGCTGTTGTCCATGAAGCGTGAACTTGCCGGGAGTGTTCACTTGATTCCGAACGGAGTGGATGTCGGCCATTATCGTTCCGTGTTGAACGGCACTGGCCCACTTCCACCTCGCGCGACTTGGCCCAAGCCGATCCTTGGTTATACCGGAACCGTTCATCCCAGCCGGGTGGATGTTTTGCTCCTGGCTTCAGTGGCTCAACAAATGAAGCACGGCTCCGTGGTTCTTATCGGGCCGGACCATCTTTCCGTCGCGGATCGAGCGCGCCTGGACGCTTTGGGGAATGTTTATAGAACTGGGCCGATACCCTATGACCAAGTTCCCGATTACATGCGCACGTTCGATGTCAGCATCGTGCCTCACTGTGTGACGCCATTCACGGAAAGTTTGAACCCGATCAAGTTGTGGGAATATCTGGCCGCGGGTAAACCCATCGTTTCCACTCAAGTGGCAGGATTTCGCGATTACCCCGAGCATGTTTACCTCGCCGGCAATGTGGCGGAATTTCTGCAAGCTATCTCGTCTGCCCTTACTGAACCCAGTGACAAGGCTGAGGCCCGGCGCCAGGAAGCCCGGCAACATTCATGGAACTCTCGAGTGGAAGACGTGCTCGGTGTGATCGCGTTCTGCACGGAGAAAGCTCAAATGAAATAGAAGCCCCTCGCTCGCAGACCAGCATGGAATTAAACGAATATCGCCTTTCTGTTTCCGTCGTCATCGTGTCTTTCAATACACGGGCGATGACTCTCGACTGTTTGCGCGTCTTGGCTGCCGCTCTGGAGGGAATCTTCGCCGAAGTGATCGTGGTGGACAATGCATCCACGGATGACACGGAACGCGCAATTGAAGCCGAACACCCAGAGGTCCGGCTGATCGTCAATGAGCACAACGTAGGTTTTGGAGCTGCGAACAATCAGGCAATGCGATTGGCGGGGGGAGAATTCATCCTCCTGCTCAACAGCGATGCCTTTCCTGAACCTGATGCCATCCGAAAGCTTTTAAGCTATCTTCGTGAGCACCCCGCTGTGGGTGTCGCAGGCCCGCGGATACTTTACCGCGACGGGTCATTGCAGCTGTCGTGTTTCCGGTTCCCGTCGCCGGCGCACGCCTGGATGGAGAATCTATGGCTGACTCGCGGTTACGGAAATTGGGCGCACGATTCGGATCGCAGCGTTGATTTCGTGATCGGAGCCTGCTTGTTGGTAAGACGGGAAATTGTCGAGAAGGTGGGAGGGTTTGACGAAGGGTTCTTTATGTATAGCGAGGAGGCTGACTGGCAGAAGCGAATCCGGGATTGTGGTTGGGACGTAGCTTTTGTCTCGTCGGCGCACGTGACTCATCTCGGAGGAGCAAGTGGCGCTTCGGAAAAAGCCCTCATGAATCAATACTTTTTTCAAAGTCTCGATCGCTATGAACGCAAGCATCATGGGATGGTGGGATTGATCTCATTGCGATGCGCGATGGCAGTAGGTTGTTTTTTGCGCGGCCTGATGTGGAGCGTCGTCGGTCTCTGGCCGGAGCGGAGGGACATCGCGCGATCGAAGATGCGTTTGCATTTCTGGCTGGTGTGCCGGCAAACGCTTCATTGGCCTTAGCCCGTGCTTTATCTCATCGGCGGCTTATATGCCTGTGCTTTCTGGCTGGCAGGTTGGAAGTGGCCCAAGATCCCACTTCTGCTCATCTTTGCCCTGGCACCCTTTCAGAATGACATCTCGAGCGGCGCTCCATGGGCTGGACAGGACGAAGAAATTTTCACAGGCGGTCCGCATTTTTCGATCGCGGAAATTAACTTACTGCTCACGCTTCCGCTCTTCTTCCTCCGTCGCCGTCCGATTCTCTTCGGCCCGACATTCCTCCCAGTCGTCTTGTATTTGTGCGCATGTCTCGGCTCCGCGTTTTTGAATTGGAGGCTTACCACCACGGTTTCGCTCACTCAGATCGGGATGTATCTCATGATCGCGGTGTTGGTCTTTACTTCGTTCACCTCCGATCCGAGGGATTTTCGTCTCGCGCTCAGCGGGTTGGTTGTCATCGGAGTTATCCTTGCCGGCGCGGTGATCGTTACGCGATCGGGCTATGTCTTGGGTCTGCACAAGAACGGCGTGGGCGGTTCTCTGGCCGCGACGGTGATCGTTTGCGCCGAGTTATGGTTTGGAAGCTCGCGACGCTGGCCGCGCGTCATTCTCGGGACTGCGATGGCCATCCTGGTGGCCGGGCTGTTTTTCTCCTTGTCCCGCGGCGGATGGATCGGCGCGTTGTGCGGAGTCTTTCTGCTGCTCGCGTTGCGGCGGGAATTCAACACGATCCTGCGCCTCGGCCTGCTGCTGATCCCACTCATCGGCATCTGCTGGGCGCTGCTGCCGGATCAGGCTCGCGATTACGCCACGGCCTTCGACCGCGAGAATCTAAACATCCGAATGCGCTATGAGTCGATCGAGTTTGCCCAACGGCAGTTCGCCCAATCGCGGTTACTCGGAGTGGGCGTCGGATTGCGCAAAGAGTACGATGCCACCAACCTCTTCTGGCTTACCCTCGCGGAAACGGGCATCCTCGGATTGATCACTTTTCTTTATCTTCATTGGAGTCTCGCGCGTTTCGTGTGGATCGATCATAAGATTGTTGCAAAACACGATGCTTTGTTTTCCCTCATCGCGCTTGGAGGCGCATTGGTATTGAGCAAGTTTATTCATGGAATGGTGGACCATTACTGGAGTCGCGGTGCGATTATGATCGCGTGGGCCGCTGCCGGCATGGCTACCCATGCGCATTTTGTATTGCGTCATCAGATGAGAAGCAGACGGTCCATTTCGCCGATCCACCCTGCCCATCCCGCGCACGCGGTGGCGCCCAGCACATGACAGTGGCGTTGTCTTTCCCGGGCTGCCATCGCAAGGGCGGCGTCGAACGTGTCGTCTTCGAATGCGCGGCATTTCTCGCGGCCCGCGGCCATCGGGTGACAGTCTTCGCCGATGAGTGGGAAAAAACGGCGGGCAACGGAATCGACTACCACCGTGTGCCGACGCGCGCCCGGCCTGATTTTATGCGGGGAGTTTCCTATTACATGAAATGCTCGGCGGCGGTCGGCAAAGCCCAGTTCGATGTCCTGAATACCCATGGGGCAGTGTGCCCCACCGGGGGCGTGCATTGGGTGCAGAGCGTGCATCGCGCATGGCTGGAGCGCAGCAAAACGTTTCGCCCCGCGCTTTCACTGGCTCGCATCCGACAGAACTTGAATCCATTTCACCCCGTGATGTTGCAGTTGGAGGAAACCCACTTTCGAATGCGGCGATATCGGAAGATCATCGCTACCACCGAGGAAGTGAAAGGAGACTTACAGCGCTTTTACGATATTCCGGCCGAGGACGTATCGGTGGTCCCAAATGGATTTTCCGCGACAGAGTTCAATCCGCAGCGCAGGGCTGAGCGACGGGATGCCGCGCGGAAAAGACTGGGTCTTAAGGCCGACCATGTCGCACTGCTGTTTGTCGCCAATGAACTCGAACGCAAAGGTTTCAGGACAGTGCTGGAGGCCATCCGATTACTGCAGTCTCCGCGATTGCGGCTCCTGGTGATTGGCCGGCCGCATGCAAGGACCGTGCGCGAGGAAGCGCGCCGGTTCGGCGTCGAAGCACAAGTAATGTCTTGCGGTGTCACGAGCGATGTGGCGGAGTTCCACGCGGCGGGCGATCTATTCGTTTTGCCCACACAGTATGAAGCATTTTCCCTGGCGATATTGGAGGCCCTCGGCAGTGGCGTGCCGGTGATTACTTCGGATGTCCCGGGCGCGAGGAACGCGATCTGCATTGGAGTGAATGGATTTCTTATCAACGATCCCAACGATGGTGAACAACTCGCCGAAGCCATTGCAGTTTTATTGGATGACGACACGCGATCGGCATTCTCCGCCCGCACGCCCAAGACGGTTGAAGAATTCCAGTGGTCGTCGGTCCTGCAAAGATACGAACAGATTCTAACGGAAAACTGCAATGGACATTAGCCCCGGCAACTTCCCCGCCGTTGCGCCCCCGGCGAGCGAATCCACGATCCCACGCTCGGATTGCTGCCCTCTGTGCCGGGCCTCTGAGACGATGCCTGTTTACGCGTTGGAAACGTGGTCCACCTATAAGATCGAGCAGTGCCGCTCCTGCGGGTTTGTCTTCGCGTCTCCCCGACCGACGCCGGAAGAACTAGAACGCTTCTATACCTCGACTTACTTCGAGCGGAATCAGCCCACCAATCTTGGCTATGCCGATTATCGATCCATGGCCGAAGTCAACGCCCGGCACATGTGGCATACATTGAAAGGCATTCTGCATGGTTGCGCGATCACGCCGCACAAATTGCTGGATGTGGGTTGTGCCACCGGCGGTTTTCTCGCGGAGGCGCAAGCCGATGGATTGGACTGCGAAGGCGTCGAACTCTCGGAGTACGCTGTGCGAGTCGCGCGGGGTGAATTCAATCTCACGGTCCATCAAGGAGACGTTCACTTTCCAGCGCTTGAGGGCAGTGATTTCGATGTCATTACGATGTGGCACGTTTTGGAACACTTAATCGACCCAGTCGATACCTTGAAGCGAGCTCGTGACTTACTCTCTTCGGGTGGAGCCGTTTTTGTTGAATTGCCTAATTGGGCAAGTCTTGGGCGCAGGATTCGCGGCCGTTCCTGGAGCCAACTTAAACCGCCGGAGCACATCAATTTCTTTACGCCTCGATCGCTATGTGACGCGGCGCGGCGCGCGGGCTTTCGAGTCACGCGATGCACGAGCGAATATCCGTCCATCATAAACGAGGCTGCAGTCCACAGGCCGGGCAGGCTCTACCATCAAGTCCGAGCCGCCATCGCGGGGCTGGCATGCAGGGTGGGCTGGGGTGGATACGTCCGCATGCTGGCTCAGAAACAGTAAGCGCGTTTGGGTTCCTCCTTTATGGGAAATCACGGATCGACGGTTGTGGCCGAAGAGAGAAGTCTGCGGATTGTGCTGCACTCCGATTCGGATGTATTCGCTGGCACGGAGCGGCACATCGCCGATCTCGCGGAAGGCCTCCGAGGTTTGGGAGTGGCGGTGCGGATTGCATGCCCTTTGCCTTCCGCACTGGCAAGTGAAGCGGAGGCGCGAAATCTGGAGGTCGTTCCAATCCAAAAAGGAGGTCTTATCGACTGGCGCGCCACCAAGGTGCTGCGGTCTTTATTTGTAACCGGCCAGATGGACTTGCTTCATACCCACAACGGCCGCTCCAACCTCAGCGGGGCATTTGCGGCGACCTTCCGCAGCGGCGGATGTTGCGTGGCTACTCAGCATTTCATAGAACCCTCCCGTTTGCGCGGAGGCGCGATCAAGCGAGCCATCAGGGTGCGGGCGCACCGATTGGTGAATCGGCGGATAGCTCACTTCATAGCCATTTCCGATGCGGTTCGACACTCGATGTGCCGCCGCCGCGATGCGGCGGAGCATAAGATTACTGTCGTTCCCAACGGCATTAAGACGCCGAGGCGGCGAGAGCTATTTTCCGAGCGACAGGTGCGCGATGAATTTCGAGTCGATGAGCACGCGCCACTGGTAGCCTGTGTTGCCCGGCTGGAACTCGAAAAGGATATAGGTTCGCTTATTACAGCAATTGGTAGCGTGAAAGTGAAATGCCCGGGGATTAAGTGCGTGATTGCGGGCGATGGTTCGCAGCGGCATTCGCTTCAGGCGCAGATTCGAGATGCGGGCTTGGGCGACGTGGTGATCCTTGCGGGCTTTCGCCAGGATGCGTTATCCATCATCAACGCTTGTGATCTCTTTATACTACCCAGTCTCACCGAACCTTTTGGCCTGGTCATCCTGGAGGCGATGGCACTGGGAAAGCCGGTGATAGCGACGAGCGCGGGAGGGCCCCTCGAGATTGTGCAACATGAAACTACCGGTCTGCTTGTGCCGCCGGCGCGACCGGCTGCGCTTGCCGCCGCGATCGATTGGCTTGTCCAAGCACCCGATCAATGCGCCAGGATGGCTTCCGCCGGACTTGTTCGGTATGAAAAGCACTTCACCGCGGAGCGCATGGCGCGTGCGACTTTGTCGGTTTACGACACCGCGCTCGGTTGGGGTAGGAAGACTGGCGGGACTTCCGCGCTTTAGGACCAAGACATCTTATGAAAGTACTCCTCATTGCCCATGCGTGCCATTCGCGAACAGAGGGGCAGCAGCGTGCACAGAAACTCGGCCAACTCGCAGGAGTCGATCTCCGGGTGATAGCCCCGGACCGATGGTATGAGTATGGGTCGTGGTGCTCCGTCGATGATCCTCATAACCCATCTTACACGTTCATTCGGGAACGCGTAAGATGGCCTTGGAGCGGCCCGGCGCAGTGGTATTTGCATCACTATCCCGGGCTTGCCCGTACGTTTCGCTCGTTCAAACCGGACATCATCGATATCTGGGAGGAGGCATGGGGGCTGGTTAGTGTGCATGCTTGCTGGCTGCGCAACACGATCGTGCCCCATGCGAAGATCTTATGCGAAACCGAGGCAAACATTAACCGGACCCATCCTTTTCCTTTTAACTTGTTTAGAAGTTACACGTTGCGAAATACGAACTATGCCATTGCTCGGCAATCTGAGGGTGTCGGCGTTCTCCGCGCGAAAGGTTACTCTGGCCCGGTGGATGTGGTGGGCAACGGGGTGGACACGGATGTCTTTCATCCTCTCGATCGCGACGAGTGCAAGCGCGCACTGGGTCTTAGTGGCTTTGTCGCGGGATACGTGGGCCGCCTTGTCGATGCAAAGGGTTTAATGGAGATCGTCGAGGCGGCTTACACGTGCCGGGATGTTACTTTCCTTCTTGTCGGTTCGGGCGCACTTCAGGGAACGCTCGAAAAGCGGATCGAGGAGTTGGGACTGAAAGATCGGGTGAAACTCCTCCCCCCTCATCCCATGGACAAACTTCCCAGCTTGATGAATGCGATGGATACCCTTCTTCTTGTGTCGAGGACGACACCTACTTGGAAGGAACAGTTCGGACGTGTGATCATCGAAGCACATGCTTGTGGCATACCGGTCATCGGGTCCGATTCCGGTGCGATCCCAGAGGTGGTCGGCAAGGCCGGCTTGATCGTCCCGGAAGGAAATGCACCCGCGTTGGCAGATGCCATCCGCCACTTGAAAGACAACCCCAGCCTCTTGGTGAGGATGGGGCGGCTCGGGAGGCAACAGGTGCAGGACAGTTATGCCTGGCAAAGGATAGCGGAAAGGATGCGGGCGATTTATTTCCGGATGCGCCCCACGGGAGCCGTTGAGGATTCTCCGGTTGAGGCGGGGGACGGCGAGTTGGTGGGTGTGGCGCGAACTGGAAAGTAGGGAAGCATCATCTCGCTGGAAATCGACCGCGGATGGGTCGAAGGTTGGACCCCGCAAATCCCGGCGGCACTCCTCCACACCCATGAATGTCAGTCTCATCCCTCTGCGGCTCTTTCGAGCCCTGTTGCTGTTCGCGTGCGCATGGATTTCAGCGGTTGGAGCGGCAGTCGATATCCAGTTTGTAACGGTGGGCGATGCGGGCAATCCTTTCGACCCAGCGAGCAACCCCTCCGTGCCCGGCATTGGAAGCGTGCCTTATCCCTTTCGGATCGCGAAATACGATGTGACAAACACGCAGTATGCTGAGTTTCTGAATGCCAAGGCCAGCAGCGACACGCTCGGCCTTTACGATGGCCGGATGGATAGCGACGCATTATTTGGCGGAATCACGCGAACGGGCAACGATGGGAGTTTTACTTATGCAGTCAAGCCGGGCTTTGAAAACAAGCCAGTCGTGTTTATCAGTTTTTTCGACGGGCTGCGTTTTGCAAACTGGCTTAATAATGGACAGGCCGCTGGCGACACGGAAACGGGCGCATACACACTCATTGGCGGAACTCCGAGTCCGCAGAATGCTTCCACTGTAACTCGCAACGTGGGCGCAAGTGTCTTCCTGCCCAATGAGAATGAATGGTATAAGGCGGCCTACTATCAGGGGGACGGCACTTACACTGTCTTTGCGACCAGCTCGAATGTGCTTCCCACCGCGGAACCGCCACCGGGTGCGAATAATTCGGCTAACTTGAGTGGAGCCTTTAACGGCGGAAGCCTGACCGATGTGGGCGCCTACACGGCTTCAAAGAGCCATTACGTTGTCTTCGATCAAACGGGCAATGTTTGGAACTGGGATGAAACGATTACTTCGGGAGGTTATCGTGGCTTGCGAGGCGGTTCGTATAGTAACGGCCAAACCGGCATTCAGTCGATCGACCGTCTGAGCGTTGAACCGGGGTTCGCCTTTAGTAGCTTCGGCCTTCGCATAGCCGCGTATATCCCAACACTTGAAGTTACTCCACCGACCCGGCAGACTTGGCGCATTTTGCCATTGGGCGATTCGATTACTCAATCGACCCTGCCGCACCTCAGTTACCGTTACAATCTGTGGGTAAAATTGATCGATAGCGGTT
The DNA here is from genome assembly GCA_038238555.1 of Chthoniobacterales bacterium. Taxonomy (GTDB): domain Bacteria; phylum Verrucomicrobiota; class Verrucomicrobiia; order Chthoniobacterales; family Chthoniobacteraceae; genus JANNXQ01. Next base: position 20,735 of record JBBRXP010000031.1, read on the forward strand.
TCGCTTTCGACTTCGTGGGGTCTTTGATCGATAACGCCGGTTCGGGTGGATCCAATCCTGGCAACTGGCCGCTATATAAAAACGTCTTTGATCAAAATCACGAGGGTCACTCTGGAAATCGCACGGATGAAATCCTGGCATCGTTGAGCGGATGGATGCAGGGATACACCCCGGACATCGTGCTGCTCCACATCGGAACCAATGACGTGCTGCAGAGCAGGCAAACTCAACTCGCGGTCACTGACATCAAGGCAATCATCGATACGCTGCGAGCCAAGAACCCGAGCATCATCGTTCTTCTCGCAAAGATCCTTCCCATTACTCCCAGCGACCCGCATGCTCCGCTCATTAGTCAGCTTAATATGGCGATAAGTGGCATTGTCAGTGAAAAGAATACGCCAGATTCCCGGGTAATAGCCGTGGATCAAAATACCGGTTTCGACGTTGCGACCGATACCTATGACGGCGTGCATCCCAATGCCACCGGCGAGGAGAAGATGGCGAAGAAATGGTTTGACGCGCTGCAACTTTTTACTTTGAAAGCCACCCCCGGCTTTGATGACGAGCGCCATCTGACGCTGAGTTATTTGCGCGTCAAAGGCGCGTCGGAGCTGACTTACGAGGTCCAGGTGTCGAGCGATTTTGTTTCCTGGATATCGGGTCCGTCCGCGACGGAAGATGTGAGCGTCATTGATAACCAGAATGGCACGGAACGGGTGGTCACGCGCGATCGGGAGTCTGCTGCTACTCAGTCGCTGCGTTTCATCCGGTTGCGACTTAATTATGCGCAGTGAAATGCCAATAACTGCCGCCGCGGACGTTGCAAGCGCAAGTCCTTCGCGCGGGCCTGCTGGGTCGCTCAACGCCGCGGTAGCCTGGGGCGTTGCGCTTGCCGCGGTATGGCTTTGGACATGGCATCATCTCTCGCTCGCGTGGAGCGCGCTTCCAAACTATCAATACGGCTTCGCGGTGCCGCTGCTCTCGCTTTACCTGGCGAGGCATCGGTTTGCGTCTGAAACGGAATCTTTCGTCGCCTCGAATAGGTGGTTCTTGCAACCCGGAGTGTTCCTTGCGATTGCATTGCTGGCGTGGAGCGGGTTTACGTTTGCGGAGTTGTTACGACGCATCGATCCTCTTTGGCGGCCGATTAGCTTCTTAATGATGTCGGCAGCTACGTTACTTACGGTTGGCTGGGTATTGAGGATTGGCGGCGGGAAGTTACTGCGTGCACTGGCTTTTCCGCTGGCGTTTACGTGGACCGCAGTGCCGTGGCCGACCTTTCTCGAGACTCTTGTTACCAAAGGGCTCAAGCACTTTGTGACCGCCGTGGATGTCGGAATACTGAACGCGACAGGAGTGCTTGCTTTCCAACGCGCCAATGTCATCGACCTCGTTGGCAGCACGGTGGTGGTGGATGGCGCGTGCAGCGGCGTAAACTCGCTTCAGTCGAGCATCATGGTCACCCTGTTTCTCGGGGAGTTATTCCGATTTCGGGCCGCGCGGCGGTTGTGGTTGATTGCCGCCGGAGTAGTCATCGCCATCTTCGGCAATCTGGTCCGCACTTATCTACTCGCGAGACTCGTCCACATCTTTGGTGAAGACGCTATCGCGACCTATCACGATCGACTTGGCGACGCCGCGATCATTACCATCTACCTTGCCATTATCGGTCTAGCTTGGCTGATGGCGCGCAAGACTGGGCTTCCTCCAGCGCGCGACGGAGTAGCGCAGGCCGGGTGCTTGCTGGCGGCGGCACGTTTGTCGCCCGCTGGCGCTGCGGTTGCGCTCGTTGCATTTCTTTCCGTTCCGGGGCTGGCTTCGCTTTGGTTTGCAGTGAGCCCAGGCGGGCAGATCCAGGCGCAAGACAATGCGCTGTGGGACTTGCGAGAACGCCAGGCGCCGGCGCGATGGGAAGTTGCCGTCGTGGAGTTATCGCGCACCGAAAGGGAGGCTCTCCGTTTCAGCGAAGGCCATGCGCTCAGAGTCACGATGCCGCAAGGAGTCACTGGCACGCTGTTTCACTTTTTCTGGCGGCCCGATGAAACGCATGTGAGCCTCTTTTACGATCACACGCCGGATACCTGCATGCCTGGCGCTGGCTGGCAACTTACCGGATCTCCGACGACGGTGGACTTACGGATCGGCGGACAGGATATTCCGAGCCGGCTCTTTCACTTTCATCGGGAAGATGGAGATACGGTCGCCATTCAGACCATCTGGAATGGCGGGAGCCCAGGTCTTCTCAAGCGCCTTGAAAGCTCCGAGGAACGCGCCGCGCGTCTCGCGCTGCTTTGGAAGGGCCCTCGTCTGCGTGGAATGGAAGTGCTTACCGCATTTGTCTCCGGCGTGCAGGATGACGAAGGAAGCATTCATGTCGCGGAGGGAATGTGGGAGCACTTACTCGCGCCTAGCTCGGCTGTTGGAAAGAGATAACCTCGGAAGCTGGAATGGAGGTGCACGGAACATATTCTTCCGTGCGTTCTGCGTATTCCGTGAATCTCGAATCACAGACTTAGGATAACGCATGGAGTTATAAAGTGCGCGAGTAACCCAGCTAGGGAACGTTAGTTCACCCCGCCAGCTCTTGAGCTGAGCGGGGTGTTTTTTTGTCTCCTTGTAACTCGCATCTTCGGGCAGCCACGCCACCACGCAGCTCACGGCTGTGCCGTATTCCGCGCGTCGCTCGATGCGCAGCGTCTCGGCGATGGAACGCGCGCGGTGTTCCATGATCCGCAGGCCCATGCCGGAGCCGGATTTGCGCTGCGCAAAGGTGCCGGGGCCGTTGTCTTTTGCGGCCAGGCGCAGGTGCGGGCCATCGGTGGCAAACTCGATCTCGAGGCGGTCGGCGCCGCCGTGGCGAACGGCGTTGTTCGTGGCTTCCTGCGCGATGAGGTAGAGATGATGCGCCGCCTCGGGCGGGGCGATATTGAGCGCGGAGTCGCCCGTAAACTGGCACGGAATACGGAAGAGCAACTCGGTGGCGAAGCGCATCGGGAACACATGAAGGTGAAGCTCGACCTCAAGGACAGCGTCGAGCTGGCCGCCCGCGCCAAGGCTTGAATGGAAGGGCGCGGGTAGGGCTTGGATGTTGAAGGTTTCTTTCGCATCCTCATTTCTCCCGCCGATGACTGCCGAGCATCCTAGCTCGGACACTCTGGTTGAAACCCCTGCCTCCTCATGAACAAAAACATTGCCTCTCTCCTCGCCGTCGTCGCCCTCGCCCTCGGGGCGGGGCTTTTTGCGACCTCGCAAAACGTCGCCGAACTGCGGCGCAAGCTCGCGGCCGCGCAACAGCGCACGGAGGCCGATGCCGCCGACGCACAAAGGCAGATCGCCCGACTCAAAGAGCAGAACGATATTTTCAAAAGCGAGTCCGACCAGCTCCGCAAGAAACTCGGCGAGCGTGCGCCAGCGTCGGCGGCAGCGAGCGAAGCCGTGGCGCTCGGCAAGACGCCGGTCGCGCCCGCCGAGGCTCCGGCGGGCGATGAAAAAAAAGAAGCCGGCGGGATGACTGGAGTCATGAAGGGCATGGTCGAGATGATGAAGGATCCCGATGCACGCAAGGCGATGCATTCACAGCAAAGGATGGCGCTCGCGATGTTTAATGGCGACCTCGCCAAGGAACTCGGCCTCACGCCCGAGGAGACCGAGAAGGTGATGGACCTGCTCGCCGACCGGCAACTCGACAGCATGGACAAAATGTTTGTCGGCGGCAAATCCAAGCCGGAAGCCGCGCAACAGACCGTCACCGATTATCAGGCGAAGATTAAGGAGGTGATCGGAGAGCAGCGGATGAAGACCTTCGATGAATACGAGCGAAGCGCCGGAGACCGCATGCAGATGGGCCAGCTCCAGCAGTCGCTCACCGCCGCGGGCATGGCGCTGGACGATCCTCAGAAGCAGGGGCTGATGGGGATCATGAAAGACGAGCGCGTCAAGACGCCGCCGGGTCCGCTCGATCCCGGCAACAAGGATGTGGCCGCGGCTCTGAAAGCGATGGAGACCGGGGAGGGTCTCGATCAGGCCTTCGAGAAGCAGCGCCAGTTCAACGACCGCGTGCTCGCCCGCGCGCGCGACGTGCTCTCACCCGATCAGATGGTGGGCCTCGAAGCCGCGCAAAAGCAGCAGCTCCAGATGTGGAAGATGAGCGTGGAAATGAACAAGAAGATGTTCGGCGCGGGGAAATAGTTGAATGTTGAGAGTTGAGTGGAGCGCGGACTCCTGGTGCCAAGGAGCGGAGATTTGCAATCGCCGACCCCCCCTCTCTCAACACTTAACACTCAACACTCCCCGCATGTCCGCCAGAAACGGCTTCTCGCGCCGATACGCCGCCAACGCCGCCAGGTCGATCTCAGCGCCGATGACACACTCGCGGTCTCCCGCGTCGGCCACGATTTCGCCCTGATAATCCACGATGAGGCTGCGCCCCGAATAAGTGTACTGCGGGTCGCTGCCGATGCGGTTGACGCCCGCCACCCAGCATTGATTCTCGATGGCGCGCGCCTGGAGCAGCTTCACCCAATGCGGCAGCCGCGCGTCGGGCCAGCTCGCGATGAAGGTCATCAACTGCGCGCCCGCGCGCGCCGCCGGCCGCTGCACTTCGGGGAAGCGCAGATCGTAGCAGATAAAGGGCGATACCAGGCATGCGCCCCACTGAAACAAGATCGCCCCCGTGCCCGCCTCGTAAGCCGCCGATTCGCCGCCGGGCGTGAAGGGCTGCGTCTTGCGGTAGCGCGCGATCTCGCGGCCTTCCGGCGAAAACACCAGCGCCTCATTGCGCCCGCGTCCATTGGCGCCATCGCTCACCACGCCGCCGACGAGATGGATGCCCAGCTCGCGTGCTGTCTCGGCAAGAAATTTTTCCGTCTCGCGATCCGCGCCTTCCGAGATCGCGGGGATATTCATGCTAAAGCCGCACGCAAACATCTCCGGCAACAGCGCGAGCGAGCCGCGCGGAATGTCCGCGTTGGTGAGCAATGTTTTGACTTTGGCGTGATTCGGCGCGCGTTCTTCCCACGCGATGTCGTGCTGGCAGCAGAAGATTTTCATGATGATGGGCGGGCTCTGCGTTTCATCCTTTTCGTCATTCGTCATTCGTCATTCGTCATTCGTCATTGGTCAATCGCCGCTTGTGGCAGCGCGCGCGAGAGCAGACGGGCGAGGTCGCCCGCTGCCTGGGCGCCGGTCGCCAGCACTTCTTGGTGCGCGAGCGGCGCAGAGCCGATGCCGGCAGCCCAATTGGTGAGGCACGAAAAGCCCGCGACTTCGAGCCCGAGCGCGCGGGCTTGGATGGCTTCGAGCACGGTGGACATGCCGACTGCGTCCGCGCCGAAGCCCTGCAGCATCCGCACTTCCGCGGGCGTCTCGTATTGCGGGCCGAGCACGCCGGCATAGACGCCTTCGTGCAACACGATGCGCTCTCTCGCTGCCACGCTCGCAAATTTTTCCCGCAAGCGCGGCGAGTACGTTTCGCTCATGTCGATGAAATGCGGCCCGCCCACGAGCGGTGAAGCACCCGTGAGATTGAGGTGATCGCGCAGCAGCATCCATGTGCCCGGTGCAAAGCGCGGGTTGAGAGTGCCGGCGGCATTGGTGAGCACGAGCCGGCGCACGCCGAGCCCGGCCAGGAAGCGCACACCGGCGGTGACTTCCCCGGCGGTGCGGCCTTCGTACAAATGGACGCGCCCTTGCGCGATCACCACGGGCACGCCGCCGAGCCGCCCGAAAATAAACTTTCCCGCGTGGCCGGTCACGCGCGACACAGGAAGACCGTCGGTCGCGGAATATGCGACTTCGGAAACGATCTCGACGCTCTCGATCACCGCGCCCAGACCCGAGCCGAGCACGATGCCCCACTCGGGATGAAGATCGGAGATGAGAGCCTCGAGTTCGTTCATGGCGCGCAGGATTTTTCCGCGATGTGCTGGAGCAGACGGTAGAGCATTTCCAGGCGCGGCATCGCGGCGCCGGCGCGCACTCCCTGCCGCCACGGCTCGCCCCAGATGGCTTCGACTTCGATGGGCCGGCCGAGTTCCCAGTCGATCATGCTCGACGGTTTGTAGGAGCCCATGCTGTGGCTGCGTTCGATTTGGAAATCCGCGAAGTCCTTGGGAATCCAATGCCCGAGCCGATGCGCGGCCTCCAGCACTTCGCCCATGAGTTCGCGCGCGAGTTTGCGGAGCCCTTCGCGCGCGAGCACGTCTGCCACCGTCGCGCCGCCCGCCGCGATCGCCAGTCCGTTGAATGGGATATTCCACAGCAGCTTGCGCCAGCGCTCGTCGAGGAGATCGTCCACGGCCTTCGCCTCGAGGCCCGCGCGCCGCAACGCGGCGACCAGCGCGTGCGTCCTCGGCAGCGGCGCGCGCGCGTATTCACCGACCGAGATTGAGCCGTGATCGAGGTGCTCGATCACGCCCGGCGCCGCGCGATGGAGGCACACGAAACACAGCGCGCCCATGACCCGCTCCGCGCCCCAGCGCCGTGCGAGATGCTCTTCGTTGCCGAGACCGTTCTGGAAAGTGATGAGTGCGGTGCCGGCCCCGACCAGCGGAGGGATGAGCGCATCGAGCGCTGCGTTTGCGGTGGTCTTGAGCGCGATGAGCACGGCATCGACGGCGCCGATTTCCTCGAGCGACCGATACACTTGCGCCGCCACTTTCACCGCGGAGCCGCCGGTGTGGATCGCGAGTCCATGCGCGCGCACCGCTTCAAAATCCGAGCGCATGAGGAAGCGCACATCGCAGCCCCAGTGCGCGAGCAAGCCGCCGTAATAACAGCCCACGGCTCCGGAACCGACGACGGCGATCTTCAACTTCTCCCCAAGTCGTAGCAGAGCACCCAATGCTCATCGCGCAGATAGAGCCGCCGGTCCGCCAGCACCGGCGCGGCCCAGCACGGATACGCGAGCCGCGGCGCCTGCCAGCGCGAGAGTTCCTCGGCCTTCTCGGGATTCGCTTTGAAAAGTCCGAGCAGCCCCGCCTCGCCGAGCGCGATGAGTTTGCCTTCCGCGAGGATCGCGCTGCCGCGGCCAAAGCAATTCGGTTCGCCGCCTTTGGCCACGCGCCCGTGGCCGCCATTGGGCCACGCTTCGTTGCGCTCCCACATCACTTTTCCTGTCGCAAATTCCACGCACCGAAAACTCGCGTCCGGCTCATTGCGTCCGCTGAAAGAATAGAGATAGCCGCCGGTGAGCACGGGCCGCGTCCAATGAATCTCGAGTTGCCGGCCCGCCCACACTTCGTCGAAAGATTTTCCATCTGGCTTCACGCGCAGCAGCGCCGAGCCGCCCCGGTAGTAGGCGGTGGAGATGAAAATGAGATCGCCATCGACCACGGGCGTCATCGCGTTGACCGATTCATCCTGCCGCACGCGGAACCAGCGCGAAAAATTGTGCGCCCCCGTCTTCGGATCGAGCGAGATGAGCCCTTGTCGCGTGACGGTGAGCAGATGCCGCCGGCCGTGGATGGTGGCGAGCACGGGCGTGCAGTAGCTGGCTTGTTTTTGAAACGCGGGATCGGCGGGACTCCACGCGACGAGCCGCTCGCCCGGCCATCCGAGCATCGGCTGACCCGTCCACGTTTTCTCGCCGCCATTTTTCCACACCGTTTTTCCCGTCGCCGCATCGAAGGCCACGACTGCCGCGTCCGGCTGCCCGCCCACCTGTACAAAGAGCAGCCCGTCTTCCAGCACCGGCGAACTTCCCACGCCGAAGAACGCTTCGGGCACATCGAAATCCTTCCCCGTGTCGCGTCGCCACGCGACCTTGCCCGTCTTGAAGTCGAGGCACAGCAGCACGCCCTCCGCGCCCAGCGTGTAACAGCGATCGGCGGTGAGCAGCGGCGTGCAGCGCGGGCCGTTATTAAAGCCGAAAGGATCGCGATACGCCGTCGTGTAAGCGTGCTTCCAAATCGTCGCGCCGCTCGTGGCGTCGCAAGCCTCGACGACCTCTTCATTGCCCACCCGATGATGCACCACCATCTCGCCGCCGCGCACCGACGGCGCGCTGTAACCCGTGCCCACTTGCTTTTCAAAAACCTGCCTCGGCCCGCCCGCCGGCAACGCATCGAGCAACCCCGTCTCGGTCGAGACTTGATCGCGCGTCGGCCCCATAAACTCCGGCCAATCCGCGGCGATGCCGACCGCGGAAACGAGCAGCAGAGTCGGCAGAAATCTCACGCTGCAAATGAACGCCCCGGCGCCCCGACCGGGCAATCAGAATCGCAGCGCCGTCAACCTGTGCGGGCTGAAGCCCGGCACTACATTCGCCGTCACACCAATCGCGCGAAGCCCTGCTGTACATTGCGCACACCGGCTTCCGTCTCGAGTGCACCGCGTTTGAGAGTGGCCGAGATCCCGGCGAGCGATTCGTCGAGCGCGGCGAGCATGTCGCGCACGTGCTGCCGGGTGTGCGGCCACATCGCATACAACTGCGAGGACATCATCCAGCCGCGCGCGAGCATGTGGCGGATCATGAGCGCCTTTGCGGCGCCGGCGAGCGGGCCGAGTGCAAAGGCGAGCGATGGCGCGCACGGCATCGAGCCGATCATCAGCATTAATGATGGGTGCCGCGCGGCGACCTCGCGCAGGCCGGCCTGCAATTCTTCGCCGAGCGACCACACGTGCGCTTGCACGCCTTCCGATTCCATCTTCGCGATGCAGGCGAGCGCCGCCGCCGTGCCCACGCCGTCCGTCCAGTAGCTGCTCGAGATGAAGCTGTCATTGGCCGCGTCCATGACCGCGTCGCGGCCGACGATCGCGCCGCACGGGTAGCCGTTGGACATTGCCTTGGCATACACCGCCACGTCCGGCTCGAAGCCGAGCTTCGCTGCCGCGCCGGGAAATCCGAAGCGCCATCCGCTCGTGACTTCATCGAGCACGAAGACCGCGCTTGCCGCGTGGCAGCCGGCGATGACGCGCTGCACAAAATTTTCGCGCGGCAGTTCCGAGCGCATCGGCTCCATCACCACGGCGGCGAGGCGGCCATCGAGTTTGCGCAGCGCGGCCTCGAAGGAGGCGAAGTCGTTGTAGCGAAAGGGCACGGCGGTGCCGGCGAGTTCGCGCGGCACGCCGAGCGGTTGCAAGCCCGGCAGCAAGTGGCCGTCGAGCGCCGCGTCGTCGCCGAGATTCGCGGCGAGATACCAGTCGCTCCAGCCGTGGTAGCCGCAGAAGGCCACGCCGCTCCTGCCCGTGGCCGCGCGCGCGATGCGCACCGCGAGGCCGAGCGCCTCGCCGCCGCCGCGCGCGTAGCGCACCTTGCCCGCCCACGGATGCAGCGCGAGCAAGCGCTCGGCGAGCGCCACTTCGTCGGGCGAGGCCAGCGTGGAGTAGGAGCCGAGCGACACGCGCCGATGCACCGCCGCGTTCACGTCGCGGTCCGCGTGGCCGAGCAGGATCGCGCCGACGCCGCCGGTGAAGTCCACGCGCCGCACGCCGTCGAGATCCCACACGTCCGCGCCCGAGCAGCGCGAGAAATACGAGGGCCACGTTTTTTCATCGAAGAGATGCGCGCGCTTGGAGAGGAGGCCGGTGCCGCAGGAAATTTTCCGGCGCGCCTTCGACCACAGCTCCGGCCCGCGGCCCGCGGCCGGCGGCGCGAGCACACGCAGGGCGTTGTTCCAAAAAATATCCTCCGCGTCGTGGCGGTTGAAGCCGCACGCCTCGCACGCTTCGCGCAGGCACAGCAGCGACTCGATGCCCACGAGCGTGTGCGCTTCAAAGGGGGTCACCCCCTTCCCCGGAAAATCCTCCGCGTCGGCATACACCCAGGCAAAGCCGTCGCCCATCGAGTAACATTTTCCTCGCAACTCGCTCACCATGTAGTCCGAGCCGAAGAGCACGCGCCGCGGCCCGAGCACGTCGAGCGCGCAACGCATCGCCTCCATCTCGGTCACGGCGGAAGTGTCGAGCACCACATTATCGAGCGACGCGATCTTCGGGATGCCCTCGCGCGCGTTGCGGTAGTTGAAGGAGCGCGCGATGTGCGCGAGCACCAGTGTGCAGCGCGGATAGGCGGCACACAGGCGGTGGATGGATCGCAAATTCTCCGCGTCCGCGATGCCGCCGCTGCGCATGATGTGGAGCATCAGCACGCCGCCGATCGCATCGCACGCGGCCCACATCCAATCCGGCGCGAAGTCCTCGATGCGCACCTGCGTGGTGTCCGCGAATGGCGCGTAAAGGCGGTAGGGTTTGATGCCGGCGAAGCCGCGCGCGCGCATCGTCTCGCGCACCATGGCAGGATCGTCCGCCGGCGAGACGAGCATCAATCCGCGCGACGGACTTTTCCCGCCGAACAATGCGACCTGTTCCGCGACGAATCTGTTTTCGCCCACGCGATCGTTGCCCGCGCTCGGATAGCCAAAGAAGAGCCCCTCGACTTGACGCCCCGGCAGCCAGCGGCCGAGCGCCGCGCTCCACTCCGCGCGGCCGTAAGCCGTGTCCGCGGCGAGAAATTCCGGCCGCTTGCCCTCGGCGAAATGGCGCGAGTGAAAAAAGTGCGCGTGCATATCAAACACGCGCTCGGGCACAAAGCCCTCGGTGGCCTGCGCCACAAGCCGGCGGTCGGCGTCGGTGAGTTCGGTGATGAGTTGGATGGGCATGTCACCGCGGGATGATGGAGAACGGATCTGTTTCCTCACTGTCGCCGGAAAACCGTGAAGAGGTTGCTCGCATGCAATTTGTCTATCCATCGACAGAGTCGCCCGGCAAGAGCAAGCTATGGGTTCCATGATGGTGGCACACCCTCCCTCCGTGTCTCTCCAGGATTTCACGGCGTCCCGCCATCCTAAAACCTTTCATGCCATTGCGGGCTGGCCGTTCTTGTTTGCATTGCGCGGGTTCTTATTGGAGATGCCATCGGTCTTGTCTGCGCCGGCAGGCCTCTTGTCTGCCAGGCGAGCGTTCATGTCTGCATGGCCGGAGTCCTTGCCAGCGGCGTGTCCTTGCTTGTTTGCGCCGGGGGCGTTCTTGTCTGGGAAGACGCGCTTCTTGCCAGCGAGGCGAGGGCGCTTGCCAGCGGCGGCTTCGCTCTTGCCAGCATTGCGAGACTCGTTGCCAGCAAGGCCGCGGCGCTTGTCTGCATTGCGAGCCTTCTTACCAGCGACGCAGAGATTCTCATCCACAAGGCGAGGGTGCTTGTCTCTTCCATGAAACCGCAGCCAGCGAAACGAAATTGTTACAATGAATCATGATTTTTAAGGCAAGTATCCCAAACTGGCAGAGGCCGTGCTGATACCGGCCACGGCTGTCCGCATAAAGCAGGCAGCTTAAAACGAAAGGCTCTAAAATATGAACGTGAAACCAGCAATCGGTTTCTTAACCAAGGATGGACAAGCTCCATTCACAGACAAGGTCACGGCCATCCTGCAATGGATGACCAATAATCCGAACTATCCCAACCCCATGCCCACTCTGGTGGTGGTGCGCACCGCCTTTAACTCCTACAAGGTGGCCACCGCCGATGCCGTGCAGGGGGGCAAACAGAATACCGCCATCCGGGACGCCCGGCGCGCCACACTCGTCGCCCTGCTGCGCCAGCTCGCAAGCTATGTGAGCGCCATGGCAATGGCGACATGGAAAAGCTCATCGGCAGCGGTTTTCCCGTGCAAAAGCCGGGCCGCACGCCCATCGGCCCGCTGCCCGCGCCGAGTGCGCCGCTCGTCTCGCAAGGCCCGGTGACTGGCTCATTGACGGCGGTCTCCGCGCCGCTCTATGGCGCTTCGAGCTACAACTGGAGCGTGGCCCTGGCATCCACGCCGGATATCGACGTGCAGACCGCGCAAAGCACCGGCGCGCGAGTGTCCTTTACCGACTTGGTCGCGGGCAAGGTCTATATTGTCTCCTTGAATGCGGTGGGCGCCGCCGGCACCAGCGACTGGAGCGATTACGGTAGCTTGATGGTGATCTAAAGACAAATAGCATCCACCCCAAGCGGCGCGCTCCGAAACGGGCGCGCCGCTTTTTTGCGCCCTTCCAAGTTGCACCTCGGTCGAGAGGCAAAGGGGTCGCGAGAGGCAAAGGGGTCGGTCCGGCGAGAGGCAAAGGGGTCGGTCCGCGAAAGGCTGGAGGGGTCACGAAAGGCTGGAGGGGTCAGTCCGTGCATACGTGCAAAATGATGGTTGATGAGTGCGCCGCGTCTCGGAAACACTGCTGCCATGCCGCGCAGCGTTCCGCCTCGAATATCCCGGCGCAATCCATCACGTCTTGTGTCGTGGAGACCGCCGGGAGGCGATCTTTGCGGGCGATGCGGATCGGGAGTCCTTTCTGGCGACCATGGGGGAGATGTGTGGGCGCACCAGAATATTCATCCACAGCTATGTGCTGATGAGCAATCACTACCACTTGCTGCTCGAGACGCCGGAAGCGAACTTGGTAGCGGGGATGAAGTGGTTTCAAGGCACCTATACGCAGCGTTTCAACCGCCGGCACAGGCTGAGCGGGCATCTTTTTCAGGGACGTTACAAGGCGATCCCGGTGGAAGCGGGTGAGGCGGGAGATTATTTCGCCGCGGTCAGCGAATACATTCATCTCAATCCGGCATGGGCGGGATTGCTTGATGGGCGGGATCCCGATTTGGCAAGCTACCGCTGGAGCAGCTTTCCGCGGTTGGTGGAGGCGCGCACGCTGCCGGCGTGGCTGCGCCGGGCGGAGGTTTTTGGGAGGGTGCAATTGCCCGATGAAGGTGGCGGGGCGCGCCGACGCTACCGCCAATGGATGGCGCGCCGGACCCGGGAAGTGCTGGAGCGAAAAGGAACTCCCGAACAGGAGGAGGAGTGGCGAGCGTTGAAGCGGGGTGCGAGGGATTCCGGGACCGGCTTATGGAGCTTGCGTGCGCAATCGTGGGAAGGCGCAAACGGGGTTCCTACCACGGGGCCGGATTGCAGGCGCACGACGAGAAGCAAGCCGCGGAGTTACTGGCTGCCGGTCTCAATGAATTGGGATTGAAGCCAGCGGAAGCTGCGGCCTTCAAGCAGAACGATCCGCGCAAACAGGGGCTTGCGTGGCTGGTCAAGACGCGGACGGTGGTGGGCGATGAGTGGATCAGCGAGCGCTTGAGGATGGGAGACCGCAGCAAAGTGAGCCGCGCCGTGGCGGCTTTCCGAGCACAAACCGATGGGGAGCGGAAGCGAATTGGAAAGCTTCTGCACATATGCACGGACTGCCCCCTCTGCCATCGCACGATCCCGGCGATAGGGAGTCGCAGCTGCCTCACTGCGCCAGCGCGCCGGCCAGCTTCGGCGCCACCTTGCGTAACTCCTCGGCGATGAGCCTGGCCATCGCTTCTCCTCCCGCGGGCGAGAGGTGCGTGTGGTCGCCCCTGCCGTCCTTGGTCGCGGGATCGAAAATCGCCGCGGCCGCGGGGCCCATCTTTTCGAGCAGCGCGATGCTGCGGCCGCTCAAGTCCACGAGCGGCACGTTTTTTTCCGCGGCCACTTTTTTCACCGCCTCGACCCACGGCGCGAGTTCTCCGCGGATCTTCCCGTTCTGGAAAGTGCGCCGGGCCATCGAAGTGACGAGGATGGGCGCGGCGCCCGCCGCGCGCGCTTCCTCCACAAAGCGCAGCATGTTATCGCGGTAAGTCGTCTCCGGGTCGGTCTCGCGCGCCGGGCCTTTGCCGGGCATGTCGTTGTGACCAAATTGAATGAGGACGTAATCCGGCCTGGTCTCGATGGCCTTTTGCCACCAGCCCTGATCGCGGAAGCTCTTCGAGCTCTGCCCACCGCGGGCGAAATTCTCGCACGTCGCGCCGGGCCCGAGCATCTTTTCAAAAGCCGGCCCCCAGCCCGAGCTCGCCGCGACTGTCGAATCGCCCACGAGCGCGATGCGGATCGTGCCATGGACCTTGTCATCCGCCGCCGACGCTGCCGAGGTGATGAGTAGAACGCAAAGCGCGGTGAAAGTATGGAGTGCTCGGGACATGGGCTGAATTGGGTGCGGAGGAAGAGGCCGCGGATCAAGACTCTTTTCCGCGAGAGAGGAGTGCGATGGGAAGCGATAGCGCCACACCGCCTTCGGATGGTCTGCGGGCTGGGTTGAGCGGCGCTGGGGATCGCCCTGCCGACGCCATCCAGGACAGACTGATCCTCGTCTTCATCCGCCATGCCGCGTGTGCGATAGCTGGCTCCCAACTCTCCACTCAATTCGTCCGGTAGTGAACGCTTAGAGTTCGGAAGACGTTGTCCGCGCCTTGCGCTGAAAAATATACCAGCTCGATGGCCGAGTTGTTCTGGTTCCATTTCCAACTCACCACGGTCTGCACGATCCCTCCGTTGGGTTCGGTCTTGTTGGCGATCTGCTGGCCGGTGCCAAAGCGTTCGTCGAGTTTTTCGCGAACCTGTTTCATGAAGTCGTCGTACTTGGGTTGGTCCCAGTCGTCCTTTTGATATTGCAGTTCCACTTCCACCAGCGCACCGGTGCGGAAGTAGAAGACGGTGCGCTTGAGCCCGCTCAGGACGAGGCCCTCGACATCCCACACAGCGCGGCCTTCGAGATTTCGGCGTTCGACGATGGTGGCCTTTGCGCTCTTGAGCAGGCGTTCGAGACGTTCCTGCGTCTCGCCCCACACGAGACCAAAAGGCGGCTTGATCGGCTCGCGCTCCCGCGCGGCGCACGGCCACGCGCCGAGGAAAAGCGCGGCGCCGAGCGCGGCAAAATTCCACATTCCACATCCCAAATTCCAAACAAACGGAGCAAGGAATTGAAATGAGTGAAAAGAAGAGGCCGCGCCTCCTTGGTTCGTTTCCATTTTTTCCATCCGTTGGAACTTATTTGGAATTTGAAATTTGGAATTTGGATTTCTCACGCCTTCGCGGTGCTCTGAATGTACACTTCGCGCAGCAGCTTGAAGTCGATCTCCACGGGCGAGTGCGTCATCAGATCCACGCCGCGGTTGTTTTTTGGAAAAGCGATCACGTCGCGGATGGAATCGGCGCCGCAGAGGAGCATCACCAGTCGATCGAGCCCGAGAGCGATCCCGCCGTGGGGCGGCGCGCCGAAGCTGAAGGCCCGGAGCAGATGGCCGAACTTTACCTGCTGCTCCTCGGGACCGATGCCGAGCACCGCGAAGAGCCGCGCTTGCAAATCTCGCTCGTGGATTCGGATCGAACCGCCGCCGAGTTCGACGCCGTTGAGCACGACATCGTAAGCGACGGCACGCACTTTGCCGAAGTCGCCGGCTTCGAGCAGCGGCATGTCTTCGGCCTTCGGGCGCGTGAAAGGGTGATGCACGGCGACCCAGTGATTGTCCTCGGTGGAGAACGCGAGGAGCGGAAAATCGACGACCCACAGAAAGTTGAGCCGGTCCTTTGCGGCGGCGAGGAGGCCGAGCAATTCGGCGCAGCGCAGGCGCACGCGGCCGAGCACTGCGCACACGGCTTCGAGATGAAGATCGGCGCCGAAGAAGAGGACGTCGCCTTCGGTGAAATCCATGCGGGCGGCGAGGGCGTCGCGCTCGGGGGCGCTCAAGAATTTCACGATTGGCGAGTCCCACGCCTCGAACGGACTGCGCGGCGGGGACGCCGCGGGAACTTCCTGCGACGAGGACATCGCAGCTACGACGGGCGTCGCAGCTACGGCGCTCCACTTGATGTAGGCGAGGCCTTTCGCGCCAAACTCGGTCTTCACCCACTCCTCCCATTTCTTGAGTTGCTCTTTGCTCAGCAACGCGGCGGCGCCTTTGGCATTGAGCGCCTTGATCGAGCCGCCGCCATCGGCCACGGAGCGGAATACTTTGAATTGCGACTCGCGGAAAATATCCGTGAGTTCGATCAGCTCGAGGTCGAAGCGCGTGTCTGGTTTGTCGGAGCCGTAACGGCTCATCGCATCCGAGTGAGTCATTCGTGGAAAAGGCGTGGGGATCTCGACGCCACACGCGGCGCGAACGACGCGCGCGAGCAGCGCTTCGACGAGCGTCTGAATTTCCTCCTGCGTGATGAAGGATGCCTCGATGTCGATTTGCGTGAACTCCGGCTGCCGATCGGCGCGCAAGTCTTCGTCGCGGAAACAGCGCGCGATCTGGAAATACTTTTCGATGCCGGCGACTTGCAGCAGTTGCTTGTACTGCTGCGGTGCCTGCGGAAGCGCGTAGAAGGCGCCGGGGTTCAGCCGCGAAGGCACTAGAAAGTCGCGCGCGCCCTCGGGAGTGGGATTGGAAAGGATGGGCGTCTCGATTTCGAGGTAGCCGGCTTCGTCGAGAGCGTCGCGCGTCGCCTTCACGATGCGATGACGCAGCCGCAGATTTTCGAGCATCCGCGCGCGGCGCAGATCGAGGTAGCGGTAAGTGAGACGCAGGTCTTCGTTCACCGCATCGTCGTCGAGTGGAAAGGGCGGCACGTCGGCCTTGTTGAGCACGGTGAGTTCGCTGGCGATGACCTCGATCGCGCCGGTGGCGAGCTTCGCGTTCTCCGTGCCGGGCAGCCGCGCGGCGACGCGTCCCACGATGCGGATCACATCCTCGCCGCGCAGCCGGTGCGAAGCCGCGGCGACTTCGGGATTTTCCTCGGGGCGAAAAACCACCTGCGTGATGCCCTCGCGATCGCGCAAATCCACGAAGATAACGCCGTGATGATCGCGATTCGTATTGACCCAACCCGAGAGGGTGACGCTCTGGCCGATCTGTTCTTGGCGGAGGCTGGCGCAAGTGGCTGTGCGGAACATGGCAGGGGCGCGGACTCTAGCGGGAAAGCGCGCGGTGGGGAGAAGAATCTGGCCGTGGAAACTGCGTCAAAAAAAATGCGGGGCCGGCGGCCGAGTGGCCGACCGACCCCGCTTGTTCCCCCCAGAACAATTTTGGTAAGCAGGGAGTGAGACCGGCAGATGCGCGCTTCGTTAGAAGGATTTTGAAAGAGAGCGACAGGAGTATCGCCATGAGCCGCAGAGCGGCTCCCAAAGGCGTGCGACAAAGCACGGCGCGTCATTCGGATCGCCGCGCTTCACTGCCAACTGGGGTCCACACAAAACACGGAACTCAATCACGAAGGGAGATCGCGCAATCCCTGGCGCGCGAGGCAGAACGCGACCCATAGCGAGACAAATCCAAACAGTCCGAAACAACAGTCGATAAGCCGCCAGGAGAGTGGAACCCCGCGCACTTCTCCACAGATCAGCGCCAGGGGAATGACTCCGGCGCAAGCGACCATTCCGGTCTGGAGCACCCAGATATTCCGCGCAGGTTCGCGCCAGGCGCCGATAAAGAAGAGCGCGATGACCAGGTGCGCAAAGGCGAGCCAATCCGTGCCATAACCCATCCACGGGTAATCGCGATACACCACGCCGAGCCCGTTGCGCACGGTAAGTATCCACTCATCGAGTGAGCCAGGCGCGGCGCCGAAAGCGTGCGCGCCGCGGATTGCCACAAGCACGTCGAGTTCTGCTTGAAGCGGAAAGGAAGTAAGGCCGCTGACGACCAGAGCGGTAATGAAGAAGCCGAGGATCCAGCGCACGCGGCGCTGGGAATCTGCGGAGTTACTCACAGAGCGGCAGCGTGAGTTTCGTGGGCGGGCGGTAGAGGCTCGAGGGTAATGTCCACTCGTGCCCCCGCGCCCACGATTCCGTAAAGTTCGATCACATCGCGCGACCGCATGCGGATGCACCCATAACTTGCCGGTCGGCCTATCTTATATTCCTCGGCGGTCCCGTGAATGTAGATGGTGCGCTTGTAAGCGTTTCGGTTTTGCGCCTCCAATCCGCGCAACCACAGGATGCGCGACACGATGGGATCGCGACCCGGCGCATCCGGCGCCACGATCTCGCCGGTCGGCCGGCGATCCTTGAATTTCATCCCGCTCGGCTTGCCCTCGCCGACTTTGCGCGCCACCTCGAGCGCGCCCAGCGGGGTGCAGCAGCTCCCGGGGCGATCGCCCAGCCCGAACTTTGAGGTGGAGACATCGTAACGCGCGATTTCGGCGCCTTGCTTGTAAAGCACGAGCTGTTGATCGGACACGCTGACGCGCATGGTGTGAATGCGATCCCTGGCCGCGCAGCCGGAGAAGAGCGCGACGATGGCGAGTAAGCTAAGAGCCTTGAGCACGCCGGCATTCTAGCGACGTCGCCGATGCGCGTGCAACCGGCTTTGTCGCGGGAGAGGCGCGTCCTCGGCTCGCTGCGGCGACTTGCGTCGGTCGCGGAATCTTCAGAAGCCCGCCGCGTCGAGCATCTGCGCGAAGGCTTCGAGTTGCGAGTAGTTGGCCTTCCACGTCGTGAACATCACGCCCATCACACCGGGGACGCCCTTCGTCTTGTCGAGCCACTCCCGCGTGCGCGCGAGCGGGCCGTCGTAATAGCCGGCGATGAGCTGGCGGTGGCCGCGATCGGCGAAAAATTTCAGGCTCTCGGCGGCCTTGCCGGAATTCCAGTTCACGACGATCACGTCCTTATCGAGGCCCGCCCATGAGCCGGAGAGATCGCCGTGGACGAGATAGTATTCCGGCTTCGCATTGTGGTGCGGATCAAACATGTCGCTCCACACAAAGACGCGCGCGCCGGGCGCCGTGGCGCGCAGGATGCCGGCGCAGGTGCGCACGTTGTCAGCGACGATCTGCCCCGGCGTGAGAGTGCGCGACTGGCAGGCGTCGCACCAGCCGAGCACGCGCCATTCGTCGTGGCTCATCATGTAACCGGGCGCGGCCCAGAGCTTGTGGACATCGGCGGCCTGGCGCTCGAGCAGCGCGGTGAAGGCTGGCTCGCTCACGCACGCGGAGACCTGCCCCTCGTAGATCGTGTGCGGATGGTAAAACGAAACGCGCAGCCGCGTTCCCTCGGCGAGGCCGCGCACGCGCAACTCCGGCGCTTCGTGCCAGGGCTCGTATTCGCCGGCGTAAGGAACGGCGCCGAGCCGCGGATCGGCCACGGGCTTGAAGTCCGCGCCTTCCTCGAGCGCGCGGCCTCCTTCGATCTTCACGGCGAGCGGCGCGCCGGGGCGGCGGAGCACATTCACCAGCCCGCATTCCTCGAGGCGCGGCTCGCTCCACCAGAGCGTGCCTTTGTGCCCGCCCCACACACCGAAGTAGAGCTGCACCTCGGAGCGATCGAGCGAATTGAATGTGATGTGATGCGTGCGCCAATCCTGCGACAGCTTTTCGCCGAGGTAGGTGTAGTTGAGCTGCGCGCCTTTGCCGGCCATGACCTTGATCTCCGCGCGCCCGCCTTTGAAGTCCTCCGTCTTGATGCGCACCGAGACGTGGTATTGCCGAAATGGCTGCACCTTCACGCGCTGGCTCAGCCGTGCGTTTCCGTCCGTCGCGCCGGAACGCAACGCGCCATTTTCGGAAACGAGATTGTCGTCCACGAAACTCCACGCCTTGCGATTTGTGAGCGGGGTGTCCTCCCACGCCACCGCCGGATCGGGCACGTGGCGCGCCACGGAATCCTTCACGAGGAAGAGCGCCTCCTTCACGGGCAGGCCCTCGGCGAGATTTGGATCGTTCGAGAGCAGGTCATTCGAGTAACCCACGCCGAAGAGCGCCGGCACCAGTGCGATCCCGATCTCCCGCGCCGCGGCGCGCACGCGGGCGACGTTGGCAAAGTAACGCGGTGGCAGCGTGGGCACGCGCGAGAACTTCGAGTCCGTGATGAGGAAATGCGTGTAACCCGCGGCCTTCGCGCGCTTCATGAGCGCGATGATGCGGTCGGCCTGCGCATCGACTTGATAGTTCGCCGGCGCATACACCCAGCGTTCCTTCCGCTCCGCAAACGCCGCCGGCGCCGCGCAGAGAA
The DNA here is from genome assembly GCA_038238555.1 of Chthoniobacterales bacterium. GTDB lineage: Bacteria > Verrucomicrobiota > Verrucomicrobiia > Chthoniobacterales > Chthoniobacteraceae > JANNXQ01. The sequence goes on from JBBRXP010000031.1 coordinate 40,445, forward strand.
GGCAGGCGAGCAAGGGGAGAATGAAACGCGGCGAGCTCACGAGGCGACGAGTCGAATCAGCGTTGCACTTCGGGCTTCTTTGCTGGCGGCACGCGCGGCGGGGCGGGGATGCGCGAGGGCATGGTGACGAAGGCTCCTGCGAGCAGCGTTTTCATCTCCGCGACGGTCGCGGCGTTTTGCGGCTCGGCGGCGAGATTGATCATTTCGTGCGGATCGCGCGCGGGGTCGAAGAGCACCGCGCCGTCGGCTCCGCCTTTCCATTCCGCGTAATGCCAGCGCTCGGTGCGCACCGAGTAGCCGATCGATCCGCCGGCGGTGCGCGCCATCGAGAATGCTGCGTGCGGCCACGCGGCGTCTGGCTCTTGCAGCAGCGCGGCGAGGCTGTGGCCTTGCACGCCTTCCGCCGCGGGCAGTCCGCAAAGCTCGGCCAGCGTGGGATAGAGATCGAGCAATTGAACTGGGCGCGCGCAGATGCGGCCATTGCCCGCCGCGCCCGGCAACCGGATGATGAGCGGCGTGCGCAACGCGATTTCAAACACCGTGGTTTTTCCCCACCGGCCTTTCTCTCCGTTGTGATAGCCGTGGTCGCTGGCGAAGACGACAATGGTCTTGTCCGCGAGGCCCAACCGATCGAGCGCGCCCAGCACGCGGCCGATATTCCAGTCCGCCCACGTCGCGGAGGCGCGATAGGCGCGGATCACTTCGCGAGCGATCTTCGGAGTGACCTCGTCGTTCATGTAAGTGTCGTTGTCTTTCGGCAGTGCGGTGGTGGGAATCCCCGCGGGCAATGTCGGGCGCGGCGCGAAGTCCGGCGGCAACGGCATTTTTTCCACGTCGTAAAGATCGAAAAATTTCCGCGGCGCGGTCGGGATCGCATGCGGTCGATGGAAGCCGACGGCGATGAAGAACGGCTGGTCCTTGTATTTCTCGAGCAGCTTGATCCCGTTCACCGCGATCCAATAATCCTTGTCGGATTCTCCGTCGCCCGTGAGCACGACCTGGCGCACACCCGGCGCGCCCGCGGCGTCATCGTTGTCCGGCTTCACGGTGCGTCCAGCGAGGCGTCCCTCGCGCGGCACACCGTCTTCGAGCCACTCGGTCCACGACGGCGGATCCTGCGCTTTGCCGTGAAAAATTTTCCCGGAATTCGCGGTGATGTATCCGTGTTGCTTGAAGTATTGCGGCAGCGTGACGAAGTCGGGATGCAGCGCGCGGAAATGATGATCGCCGTTGAAGATGTTGCCCGTCTCCGTGGGATAGCGCCCCGTTAGGAACGAAGTGCGCGATGGATTGCAGACGGGGAACTGACAGTAGGCGCGGTCAAAGCGCACGCCGCCCGCGGCCAGCTTGTCCACGTTCGGCGAGATCATCCCCGGCGTGCCGTAGCAGGCCATCTCCGGCCGCCAGTCATCGGCCATGAGGAAGAGCACGTTCCACTTTTGCGGCGCATCGGCAGCGCGGAGACCCGGCGCGAAGATCGCGGCCAGCAGCAACAAGGAGAGGCGGCACTCCAGTGGCCACGGCCGCGACGCGGCGGCCGGGTGCGGTGTGGGATTAAGGGAGGGGCGCGGCGGCGGC